>PLMM01000073.1 GCA_003142495.1 Gemmatimonadota bacterium
CGGCATTGAGCGTCGCATCGATGTCCAAGCCGGTGAAGTTCATGACCTTGAGCACGAAGTCGCCTACGGTGCCCCCGCTCGATTGCGCGCCCGAGGCGGTCGTATTCGTGCCGCCCAGCCTTCGAGTCGCCGATGTCGCATCCACCCCGAGCGAAAAGCTCGTGTTGCGCTGCATCTCAACGATCATTACTTCGATCAGCACCTGAAGGGGCCGAATGTCGAGTTCCTGCACCGCTGCCTGTATCAGCTCGAAATCGGAGGAGGTCGCGCGTATGAGCAGGCTGTTGCTCCGCGGGTCCGGTACTATGGTGATGTCACCGATTAGCTCCGCCACCCGCCCAGCCGCAGCAGGCAACGCAGCGGGAGAAGCGACCTGTCCCGCCGGGATCTTGTTCTGTCGCAGCTGGTCATCGAGCGTCTGTGGCCTGGCCCCGATCTCGCCGATCGCCGATGCCCGCCCATAGAGCGCATTCACCGTCGCCGCCACATCCGCGGCGCGTGCGTGTCGGAGATGAATCGCGAATAGTTGAACGGCGCCTTCGGGGCGGACTGCCCTCTGCGCTGCCGTCGCATCCGGAGCCGCGGCCACCGGTTTCTGCCGCACCCGATACATCCCCGAGTCTGCCAACAGCTCCATACCCTGACTCTCGAGAACGCCGCGAAGAAGATGGATCACCTCCCCGCGTGCAACCGGATCGGGAGTCTCCAGCGTCACGCGCGTTCCGGTAAGGCCACTGAAGAGCACGGGATGATCAAGATACGGCGCGAGCGATTGTATCGCCGCCCGCAAATCCACATCGACCAGGTGAACTCGCACACTGTCGCCGCGCACCGCGGTCGCCGAGTCGCGCTGTGCGAGCGCGCGTGTAGGTGCGCCCATCGCGATCGCGAGAACAATCGTCGCGCCAGCAACTCGCACGCTCATTGCCATGGTTGCTTTACCACGAGCTTCCATACGGTGTCCGCTCCCTGGACGATGACTGTGTCGCGATGGATCGAACGAATCCTGAGGTCCCCGAGCGTATCCCCCTTGCGCACGAGCACACTTCCCTCGTGTCCGGGCACACTGTCGAGGAGCGCCGCCCAGGGCGGGCCGCCAACGATTCCCGCAAGCGTGAGACGCGGCTTTGCTGGCTTTGGAGCAGCGGGCGGCGGCGCGATCCCCTCGAGCTCAGGGCGGTACGCAACCGCCGAGGGATGATGATCGATGCGGAATGGATCGTGTGAGGCAATCGCGCCGGCGGCGGAGGCCAGCGAGTCGACCGATGCGCGTCGCAACTCGCGCGGAGTACGCGGAAGCGATGGCCCTTCAACATCGGATGCAGAGGACTCCATCCGCCATCCCACGACGGCGAGCCCCACCGCGCACGCGGCGAGCATCCAAAGCGCATCTCTCGTCCGTCGCATTCTCATCGCGCGTGTGCGCCGGTTGGTCGAAGCATCAGTCCCTCGATTGTCATCTCGAGCCGCAACGCCTCCGCGTGATCCGATGGTGCCGCCGGCTCGGGCTGCGTAATCGATAGGTCTCGAATCGCGAGCAGCGTCGCTCCGCCCTCCAGTGCCGTCAGCATCGCGGTGATCCCCGCCACATCCCCGACAGCCTCGCAGTGCACGCCGATGCGAACGAAGTCTCCTTTGGCGACCGTGTCCGCACGAAGTTGAAGTGCGCCGACACGAACGTTGGAGCGTGCCGCCGCACCCGACAGAATTCCCGCGAGCGTCGCGCTGGCCGTTGCGGGCGAATCGCCGCCGAGGAGCGCAGGCGCCAGCGCGATCATTCGCGCGCCGCGCGTGCGCGAACTGTCGCGCACGAGCATTGATCGCCTGACCTGCACGGACGCGCGCTCCAACTCATCCTCCCTCTGACCGGTCATCGCACGCGCGTTCCGCTCCCATGCCAATACCATAGGTAGCCCTTTGCCGAGCACGAAGAGCACCGCGACGGCACTCACGCCGATCACCAAAGCGCGACGGTCGCGCATCCCAAGCCGCAAGTTGCTCATCGCGCTCGTGAGGTTGCGCGAACGAATCGGAAGTGCATCGTCGATCGCTCCAACTCGCGCCCGCCGATGATTTCCTTCGTCACTGGGCCTACAATTTCAGGCGCGACGATCTCGGGCACGCTGTCGAGCGCTGCCAGCGCCGCTGCCGCGCGCGGAGCGAGAAGCGCAACGGTGCCGCCAACGGAGTCGATACGTATCGTCACCAGCACGCTGCCATCCGGCATGACGGCGCTCAGCCGCGACAAGAGCGCCGTTGGCGATCGACGCGAGATGTCGAAAGCCTCGACCTCGTCGAGCGCGGTACTAATGCGCGCGAGCTCGACCTCGGCGCTCGCGCTCTCATCCCTGCGGCGGCCGAGCGCGGCGAGCCTCACGCCGACTCGGCGCGAATGGACCGCGTTCGCGACCGCCGGCGCGGCGATGGCGGCGAGCGAGGCTACAGCGAGCGCCGCCGCCGCGATGCGCATGCCGCGGCGAGCGTTGCCAGCGTCGAGATCACCGGCGGAGGAGCGAAGTGCGAGCGGCTCGTCGAGCGGCAACTGCGTCACCCCGTATGCGGCGGCGAACGTCCACCCGTCCGCGCCGAGTGGTCGAAGCGCATCGACCACGCGAGGCGGAGTCCACGATGCGCCATCGAGCGGGAGTGCGATATCGTAACCGCGACGTGCAGAGCTGAGCTTGCGCTCGACGAAGGAGAGCTCGCTTCGCACATCGCCATCGGCCCAGAGCACCACCGTCTCGTCGAGACCGCGCCCCAACGCGACGACCGTCGGCGCGATGAGGCGAATGCGGAGCCGTAGATCCCGGCTCGCGCGCTCGATCGCACCGACGATCGGCTCATCGAATGCCACCGCCCACGCGGAGCCTGGTCGCTCCGCGCGCACGCCGGCGACGACGAGTGGGATGCCGTTGCGGAGGAAGAAGCGCGGCGCGCTCTCGCGCACGATCGAGCGCAAAGCGACTCGATCGTCCACCTCCGGAAGCCGCTCGAGATACTTGGTCTGCGCCGCCGCCGGGCCGATCGCGGCCGCGAGCACAGCTCGTGGCCAGCGCGGCAGCTGTGCATGCTGCAACAGCGCCACGATCTCGACGGCGAGATCGCCTTCAATCGCGCGAGCGGCGTCGAGCGACCACATGATTTGTCCAGCGCGCACGCCTACCGCGCGGATGTGATCACTCGCGATGCTGAGCCCTACGGTAATCGTCATAAGATCCACGACCGCCGTCTCACGACCGCCGCTCGAGCGCCCGCGCGCGTCAGCCGGAGCTCAACCACAACCGTGACGTCCGGCGTACCGACCGTTGCACGCGACTGCACGATCCACGCATCGGGGTCGACGGTGGACGCGCGCGTGAGATCCGAGAATCTCGCGACGAGCCGCTCACGCGAAGCGGGAGCGAGCTGCGATGCGAGCTCCGTGACATCGCCGACCGGTGCGCCGCTCGCGCGCCGCTCCCCGATCCTGCTCAGCGCCTCCTCATCGATGCCCGGGAGCGCACTGATCACTCCCATTGAAGCGTGAGCAAGCGCAATGCGGCCGGGCTCTACTCCGAATACGGACTCCAAGCCTGGGACGCTCTCGAGGCCGCGTATGCGCGCGAGCTCACGCACGTCGGCGATCGGTCCGTTGCGCGGACCAAACCGATGGTGCTCAGCGTACCACTGGCGCTCGGCGCCTAGCGGTCGCGGAACGTCATCGGCATCTCGCCAGTCGAGTATCGCGTCGAGCGCCGAATCGCGCGCTGGCTCTGTGACCCCCAAGGTTCGCAGCGCACTACCGAGCATCTCGGCATCGGCGTGATTGACATCGATGCGCGAGCCAGCGGGCACGAAGGTGAGCCGACAGCCGGAGCCGATGAGGCTCGTGGCGCGAAGCACGGATGCATCAAGAGCAGCCCACCCAGAGAGTCCGCGCGAATCGCCAATTGGCGGGGCAAGGAGAGCGCCCCCGATTTCGGCGCGCGCTTGCTCCATGCACCCGCTGGCGAGCCATGATGCGCGTGTAAGGTCGGTGCGATTCCGGGCGGCGGCGATGGCGTCTCGCGCCACGAGCGAGACGGAGAGCGCGAGCGTCGCGAGGGCGACGAGAACCCACAGCACCGCGAGCAGCGCGAAGCCTCGACGTTGTTCGCGCGGTCGCATCAGCCGCGCTCCCCGATCGGAACGATTAGCGTATCGGCGTCCATAATGATCGCGATGGCGAGCGGCGCGGTCATGCCGGCGCCCCACTCGTGAATCCAGTCGCCGCCGTCCTTCACAGTCGTGAGATAGCGCAGCGTCGCGTGCCGCATCTGGTCCCGCACGATGACGTCGCTTGCCGCCGTCGACCGCAGCACGAGCGCGTCGCCATCCGGCCGCGATTCGACGGTCACCGATATCTCACAGCGTTCCTGCCAGCCGGCTGGCATGTCGCACCAGCTGGAGAAAGTGGCCCGGCGAGCGTCGCCGCCAAACTCATTCTGAGTGGAGCCAAGCTCGAGGTTTTGCGCGAGCGAGCGCAAAGTGCGCTCGGCGTTCGCCGACTTGTCCGCTTGCCTTGCAGCGTCCGAAATGCGGATTGCGTCGTCCCCCACTTCACCGAGGAGCGTGCGCGCGCCGGCGATTACGATTGCGCTCACGACAAGCGCGATCATAATCTCGATGAGAGTGAAGCCTGCCACGCGATCGTGGTTACGGCGTCGCATTGATCACCTCCGGGCGATAGAGCGAGGTGCGCAGCAGCTCGACATGGGTCGCCGTGTCCGTCAATGCAGCCGTATAGATTGCTGGAGCGGGGCGATCGACACGAAGGATCCACTGCCCTTCCGCACGATCGCCGAGGTGCCTATCGAGATCCTCTCGCGACCAGATTGATAGTGCCGCGAAGAGCGCGTTCGCCTTTCGCATGTTACTCTCTGCGATTCTCGCCCGACGCACCGCGCTCGCCGCCTCGGCCGACATGGTGACGACTATCGCACCTGCGGTAGTAAGGATCACGAGCGCAATCAATGCTTCGAGGAGCACCACGCCGGTGCGTGCACCGCGTTCACCGTGTCGCATCTGCCGCTCTTCCTGATAGTGCGTCAATTCGAAACGATGCCTCTGCCACGATTCGCCCGTCGGGGTAGGCGGTGGCGGCCTGCTCGACGCCATTCACCACCGAGATGAAAGAGACCGCGCGACCGCTCCGAAGCGACGAGTCGCGAGCGGCGAGCGCGAGCGCGCGAGTTGCCGCGCCGGGGTCGTGTGATGGCTCAGCGCGCAGCGCGAGCGCAACGACGCCCGCGAGTATCGAGAGCATCGCGAGTACGACGATGAGCTCGATCAACGTGACCCCCGCGCGCGCATTCACGCGGATGGCCTCACGCTATAGATCGCTTGCAGCAGCGCAGCTGCGACGATGGCCACCATGCCGCCGAAGATCAGGATCATCGCGGGCTCGAGAAGGCGGACGGCCGCGTGCAACTTGCGATCGGCCTGCTCGCGCTCGAGCGTCGACGCATGCGCGAGCATCGCCGCGAGCCTTCCCGTCTCCTCGCCTGCTTGCACGAGCCTCACGGCAGTAGGCGTCATCGCGTTTGCGGCCGATAGAGCGCGCGCGATTCCCTGGCCTAAAATCACCGATTCACGTGCGGTTAAGAGACGTGCGGCGAGGGCCGCGTCACCGCTCGCACGTGCGCCGTGCAGGAGAGCGGTCGAGATCGGCACGCCGCTCTCGAGTAGCGCGGCGAGTGCGGCGCTGGCGCGAGACGTGGCAGCCGATCTGCGCACGGAGCCGATCAGGGGGATTGTGAGCAGGAGCTCGTGCCAGCGGAGCGCGCCCACCGGCGTAGCTCTCCACGCGCGGAAGGCGATCGCAGTCACTGCGAGCAAGACGAACAGCGGAAGCGCGGATGCTCGCGCCACTGTCGCGAGGCCCAGCACGAAACGAGTGGTGGGCGGCAGCGGCTGTCCGAGGTCGGCGAGAATCGCGCCGAATCGCGGGAGAACGACGCCCACGAGCAATGCGACGGATGCGGTTCCCGCGATCGCTAGCACGCACGGATACGCGAGCGCGGCGATCACTGCGGCGCGAGTGGCCGCGGACTGTTCGGTGAGCTCAGCGGCTCGCCGTACCGCGAGCGCGATCCCACTGCCGCCTTCGCCGGCCTGCACAATGCCGATGACGACTGGCGGAAATTCGATGGGAGCGGCTACGAGTGCCGCGGCGAGACTCCGTCCCTCGCGGACGGCCTGAACGATCGACGGTAGCGCCGCCTCCCAGCTCTCCGGGACAAGATCGCCGAGCGCCGCGAGGGCGCGTGCCATCGGCAGGCCCGACTCGAGGAGTGTCGCCAGGACACGGAGCCCGAGGGCCAGATCGCGAGGTGGGAGCCCACGTCGCGTGGAGGTCGACTCGCTCTCGACGCGAATATCCATCGGGAAGAGCCCGCGCTCCGAGAGCGCGGTCGCCGCGGCCTCGTGGCTCTCCGCATCGAGCACGCCGAGCTCGATGGCGCCATCTATGCGCGCGGCGCGAAACGAATATGCGGTGACGGTACTGCCGCCAGCGGCGCTTGTCACGGATGCACCGATCCGCCCCACGACGTGATGTCGGCGTCATCGCCGTCGCCGCCGATCACTCCGTCACGGCCGAGTGAGTAGACATCGTACGACGTCGGATTTTCCTTCCCCGGCGAGACGTAGAGGTAGGGTCGCCCCCATGGATCGCGGGGAATCGCCTTGCGCAGATACGGACCTCTCCAGTTGCGCGGGGGGTCGCCCGCCGTCGGCGCCGCGCGAAGTGCGTCAAGGCCCTGCGCGCTCGCGGGAAAGACGTCGTTGTCGAGCCGATACGAATCGAGCGCGAGTGCAAAGATGTCGATCTGACTCTTCGCGGCGCTCACCTTCGCATCGCCCACATTGCGAAACACAGCCGGTGCCACCACCGCTGCCAGCGTCGCGATGATCGCGATCACGACGAGCAGCTCGATCAGCGTGAAGCCCGCCATTCGCATGCGCAAACGTCGCGACCCGCTCCGCTCACGATTGTACGACACGCAGCACCTCCTCGACTGTCGTGAGCCCCGCCTCGATCTTCTGCCACCCGTCGTGCTGCATCGCGCGCATCCCTGTGATCTCAGCCAATCGCCGAAGATCCGCCCGCGATGCGCCCCTTACGATCGCTTCGCGAATCGGCTCGTCGAGCACAAGTAGCTCGAACAATCCTACTCGCCCGCGAAATCCCGTCTCGCGACAGGCGACGCAACCCGCCCCCTTGAGTAGCGTCACTCTCCCGATCGGGAGTCCCGCCAGCGCCGACACGTGCTCCGCGCTCGGCCGGTACTCCACGCGGCACTCGTCGCAGATGCGTCGAACGAGCCGCTGCGCGAGCACGGCCTCGAGCGTTGCGGCGACGAGGTAGTCCGGAATTGTGAGGTCGAGAAGTCGCGCGACTGCACCGACCGCGTCATTGGTGTGCAGTGTGGAGAACACGAGATGACCCGTCATCGCCGCCTGCACCGCGATCTCCGCCGTTTCCGCGTCGCGCATCTCGCCGACCATGATGACGTCGGGATCCTGTCGTAGAATCGAGCGGAGCGCCGCGCCGAATGTCACGCCGGCCTGACGATGCACGGGAACTTGAGTGACACCGGCGAGCTGATACTCGATTGGCTCCTCGACCGTCACGATCTTCTCGGCGCCGCGATCGCGCGTTTGAAGGGCAGAGTATAGCGTCGTTGTCTTGCCTGATCCCGTAGGGCCGGTGACGAGTACCATGCCGTGGGGTCGCCTGGCGATGCGACCAAAAGTCTCGAAGATGTCGCTAGGCATCCCCAGCTCATCGAGCCCCACCGGTCGGCCGCCACGATCGAGCAATCGTAGCACCACGCTTTCGCCGTACATTGTCGGCACTGTTGAGACGCGCAGATCGAGCTCACGCGCTTCGAGCCGTACGCGGATGCGGCCGTCCTGTGGTCGGCGACGCTCGGCAATGTCCAACTCGGCGAGCAGCTTGATGCGGGATACGATCGCGTGATGCAATTCACTCGGCGGTTCCGGCGCGGGTGCCAGAACGCCATCGAGACGGAAGCGCGCCGAGAGACCACTTCGTGTGGCCTCCAAATGAATGTCGCTCGCTCCGGCATCGTACGCGTCGCGTACGAGCAGATTCACGTAGCGAACGACGGGTACTTGATTCGCGAGATCTCGGACATCGGCCGTGAGATCGTCGAGATCACCATCGACACTGGCAAGCTCGATGGAACGCTCGGTGCGATTGGTGAGGCGCTCGATGAGCCGCTCGACTTCCTCCTCGGGCGTGAGCTCGGTCGTGACTGCGCATCGATACGCAATTGAGATGTCGCCGATCGCGCCGAGCAACGCCGTGGGCGCGATGGCGACGACAATCGCTCCGTCGGCCGTGTAGGCCTTGGGACAGACTCGATGATGGACCAGATACTCGCGCGAGATTGATTCCGCGAGTGTCAGAGGCTGTGATGAGGGTGCGTGCATAGCACCTTGTTAGGGCACGCACCGCGCCAGGTCACGCGCGAACTACGTTATCGCAACAGCCGTAACGAGTTGAGTCTACCTGCCGACGAGTGCCGCGAGCGGCGGAAGTGTTCCAATAATCGCGAAAAGTGTCGCAAAAATCTTTTGCGCGTTACTCTGCGACAAGCGTCGACGGTGTCACTTCACTCATCCGCGCGAGTTTTCTGTACACCGTAGACCGCGATATTCCCAACGAGCGTGCCGCGCTCGCGATCGAGACGCTTCGCTTTACGGCGGAGGCGACATTTCCGGGCGACGATTTCGTTGGCCTACCACGGGTACGCACGCGCAGATATTCCAAGTCCCCCACGCAATGCTCGAAGGTAAGCTGAGTTTCCGAATCTGCCTCGAAGACTAGCCGCTTGAGGGTTTCGTCGAACTCGCGCAGATTGTACTTCCATTCTGCCGTCACCAATGCGCTCATAAGCGCCGGATGAATCGTTGGCAGGCCAGCTGTGTATCCACGACTGATAGCGTGCTTCGCGACGAAATAGCGAGCGAGATCGGGTATGTCTTCTTGCCTTTCCCGGAGGGCGGGGAGCTGAATTCGGAATTGCCCAAGTCGTGCAAAAAGATCGGGAAGAAAGAGCCCATCGGCGACGAGACTCTTGATACTCACGTTCGTAGCGAGCATCAGGCGAACGTCGAGCTTCATCGGTCGATCGCCTCCAACCGGGCAGACGACGCGTTCATCGATGACGCGGAGCAACATGCGTTGCACCTCGGAGCTCGCCTTGCCAAGCTCGTCGATGAACAGCGTGCTGTGATTTGCAGTCTGGAACGCGCCGCTGCGTCGCGTGCGTGCGTCCGTAAATGCACCAATCTCATGCCCAAAGAGATCGGAACCGGCGAGGGAATCGCTGATCGTTGCGAGTGATTTTTCGTGGAGTGTGTGCGAAGCACGCATGGACTGCGTGTGCGCAATTCGCGCGATCCAGTTCTTCCCCGTCCCGGATTCACCTTCGAAAACAATCGTAACCGAGTCGTCGGCGGCGAAGCGCGCCACTTGGCGAACAACGGAGCTGAATACCTTGCTCTTTGGTTTCGGAAATAAGGGAAGGGTGCTATCCGCGATTGCTTTGGTGAGCGATGTCAGCGGAGCGCGCTCGGAATGCATCGAACGCTCGGGCTGATCTGGCTGCGATGTGTGCCTCAGTTTCGCCTTAGAAAAAGCATCATTGGTGCGAGTTGTTGCAAGGGCCACACGCTATCTGTATCGATATGCGTCGTCAAGATTCATTTAGGACATCCAGATGACCCTTTTAGGACAATTTTCGCAAAGAATACATTGCGTGCGTCGCTTCGATAGGCGGACAGGTCGTGGCGAGCGATATCGGACCAGCCGCCGCCACGCCTCAGTGCGGCCAGCCTAACGCTGCGCGCTGTTCGCTCCAGTCCGCGGGGAGCGGCACGGCGCGCAGGAGCCGCGTTGCCGTGAGCGTGGCGGGCGCATCCCCCGCCCTGATGCGCGTGACGAGCTCGGGCGCGAGGAAGGCACAATAGATCACGCGAGTGACGTAGGAACTCGAGACGTGCTCCTCGCGCGCGAT
>PLMM01000268.1 GCA_003142495.1 Gemmatimonadota bacterium
ATCTTCGGGTCACCGGCCGGTGCGTAGCCGACGAACCAGGCGTGGTTGTGAATCGGATCGGTCGAGTTCTGCGCCGTTCCGGTCTTTCCCGCCAGCACGACGCCCTGAATGCGCGCGCTCCCCGCCGTTCCGTTCGAGATCACGCCCGCAAGTGCCGAGCGCAAACCCGAGAGCTGATCGGCGGAGAGCTGGAGAATCTGCGTGCGCTCCGGCGTGTCGCGTACAACCTCCGGCCGCGCGGCGCTGCCGTCGGTCGCGAGCGCAGTGTAGAAGCGTGCCATGCTGACGATCGTCTGCGAGTTCTCCCCCTGCCCGATCGAGAGATTGAGAACGACGGCCTGACTCCAGCCGTTCTTGCCGTACTTGTGATTGTAGTAGCCGATGACGTCCTCGTACGGGAACGTCGGTCTTGCTTCGTCCGGCAGATCGATCGACGTCTTCTCGCGAGCGCCAAGCTTGATGCCGCCGGCCACGAGCTGCGAGAGACCCACCTTCAGTCCGAGCTGATAGAAGTACACGTCGCACGACTTCTCGATCGCTTGTGCGAGCGTGAGGCTTCCGTGTCCCTTCGGCTCCCAGCACTTGAAATAGCGATTGCCGAACTGGTATCCACCCGTGCACGCCACGGGCATGCGATCATCGAGCGTCACGAGGCCGCGCTGGAGCGCAATGGTCGCCGTCGCCAGCTTCCACGTCGAGCCGGGCGGATAGCGCGCCTGCGTCACCTTGTTGAACAACGGCTTGCGAGGATCCGAGAGCAACGCCTTGTAGAGCTCGGGCGGGATACCGCCGACGAAGGCATTCGGGTTGTAGCTCGGCGCCGAGTACATGGCGAGCACACCGCCCGTCTTCGGATCGATCGCGATTGCGCCGCCCTGCAGTGAGTCGCCGAAAATATTCGCCATGAAGCGCTGGAGCGGCATGTCGATGTTGGTGTACATCGGCGCCGCCGGCTGCGCCGCGACTTCCTCACGCGCTCCCGCCTCGCGCACGACGCGCCCGAGCGCGTCAACCTCGACGTAGCGCACCCCCTCGCGGCCGCGCAGACGAGTCTCGTACTGCTTCTCGAGACCGTTCTTCCCAACCGACTGCCCCGTTTTGTAGCCCAGGTAGCGCGGATTCGTGAGCTCGGCCTCCGTGACTTCGCCGACGTAGCCGACGAACGTCGAGACCGCGGCGCCGTCGGGGTAGTAGCGCTTGGGCGCCGACTGGATGATGAGCCCCGGGAAATCGATGCGGCGCTCCTCGAGCACAGACACGATGTCGAACGAGGCGTCCGCGAGTATCGCGACCGGGCGATTGCGCGCGCGAGAGAAGCGGCGCACGGAAAGATCGATCTGCTCGGGCGAGATCTGAATGATCGCCGAGAGTCGCGTGAGCGCCGCGCGCAGCGAGTCCGCGCTCGCCGACAGAATCGACACCGCGTACCCCGGCACATTCTCGGCGATGACCTGGTTGTTCCGGTCGTAGATGATGCCGCGCGGCGCGGGAAGCGGTACCTCGCGCAGGCGGTTGGTTTCCGACTGCTGCGAGTACTTCGTGTAGTTGACGACCTGCGTCTTGAAAAACGCGGAGAGCAGCAGCGCAAAAATCCCTACGAGTGTCCACGAGGCGACTCGCGCCCGTCGCGCAATCTCGTTGGGATGGAAGCTCACGTGGGAGACGCGCGCAGCACGGGGCGCAGAATCAGGAGCGTCACGAGGCCGAACAGCGCCGTGACCGCGGCCGTGAGCGGCGACCAGACGAAGAGCTGAATCGCCATCTGAGCGAGGTCACCGCGATGCCCCGCGAGGACGTAGATGATATCGAACGCCCACTTGCCGAGGAAAAAGAAGAGGGCGTTGAGCAGCACATCGTCGGCGAAGAAGACGGCCTTGAGCCACGATGCGGTGAAGCCGATCATGCTCATCGCGAGCGCGCCCGCGCCGAAGACGTGGACGTTTACGGAGTCCGAGACGAGACCGACGCAGAGCCCGATCAGCGCGGCCGCGCCCGGGCGCACGCGGATCGCGACGAGCAACGTCGCGATCACGAGGAAGTCGGGCCCCGCGCGCCAGCCGAGCAACGGACGCAGCGTGTAGTGCAGCATCACCAGAATGACGAACGCGATCAGCGTGCGAAAAAAATCCGTCGGTCTCATGGAGTGGTCGTCGTCGGCGCTGGCGCTGCTGGGGCGGCAGGTGGAGTCGGCGTCGTGAACGGCGTTCTCGCCGGCTTCGCCTCACGCTGCGGAGACGTCGTCACGGGCGCCGTCGTCACGCTGCGCCCACTCGTATCGCGCGGCAGCGCAGACGAATCCTTGCGCGCCTGCAGCCGGCCGAGCGAATCGCCCGCGGCAACGATGCTCTTCACCGCGGAATCCGCGTACGTGCCCACCTTCCACACCGACTGCACTCCCGCGGTCGTGCGCGCGGGGAGCAGCACCATCACATCCGACACATCCGCCGGCGACACCGCGGGCCGCAGCAGATACGTGCGGGCCCACAACTCCGACGTCTTCACCTCGGCGATCACCGTGCCGACGGGAATTCCGCGCGGAAAGGTGCCGCCGAGCCCGGAGCTGACTATCAGCGTGCCCGGCTTGAGATTGCTGCGCATGGTGACGCCGCGCATCTCGAGCAGATAGCGTTCGGGCTCGCTGCCCAGGTGTGCGCCGACGATGCCGTAGGCGGCGGTGTCGACGGTCATCGCGCTCACGCGAAAGTCCGGATGCGCCCAGGCGATCGCGATGCTCATCGTCGGATCGACGCTCTTCACCATGCCGACGAGCCCTTCGGGCGCGACGACGGGGCTGAACGGCCGAATGCCCGCCTTCGCGCCGGCAGAGAGCACGACGGTGTACTCCTCGCCCACACCGCGTCCCTGCAGCACTTCCGCCGGGACGAAGCCCCAGCGCAGCGCTTCACCAAGGCCGAGGAGCTTGCGAAGTCGATTGTTGTCGGCGAGCGACGCGTCGAGCGACATCGCGCGAAGCGCGATGCTGTCGCGCTGTGCTTCACGAACTTCGCGCGTTAGCCAGGAACGACGGCTCTGCTCAGCGTCACTCTGCAGTGAGACGAGCGGCGCGAGGATCGATTGACGGAGTGCGGACGCGAATGGGTCGCGCACACGATCGGGGAGCTGAATGGCCGCGAGTGCGATCACAATGCACGAGACGAAGAGGACCGTGTCCCGGCGGCTGTACGCGCGAGCGGCGGAAGGCACGCGCGATCAGGTTTGCAGGACCGACCAGTACTTGTCCTCGTCGTCCAGAATGCGCCCTGTGCCTCGCACGACGCACGTGAGCGGATCCTCGTCGACGTGAATCGGAAGATTCGTTTCCTGGCTCAGAAGCAGATCCAGTCCACGAATCAGCGCGCCACCGCCCGTCATGACGATGCCGCGATCGACGATGTCGCTCGCGAGCTCGGGTGGCGTGATCTCGAGCGCGCGACGCACCGCGTCGACGATCTGCTGAATCGGCTCCTGAATCGCTTCGCGAATCTCGCTCGAGTGCACGCGCACGGTTTTCGGAATGCCGGAGACGAGATCGCGTCCCTTCACTTCCATCTCGCGCTCTTCGCCCACGGGCGCCGCGGAGCCAATCTGAATCTTGATCTGCTCGGCCGTCGGCTCGCCGATGAGGAGATTGTAGTTCTTGCGCATGAACTGCACGATCGCGGTGTCGAGCTCGTCGCCACCCGTACGGATCGATGTGTCGCTAACGATGCCGGAGAGCGCGATGACCGCGATCTCGGTGGTGCCGCCGCCAATGTCGATGACCATGTTGCCCGTTGGCGTCTCGACGGGAAGACCGACACCGATCGCCGCAGCCATCGGCTCGGCGACCATGAACACTTCCTTCGCGCCGGCGCCGAGTGCGGAGTCGCGCACGGCGCGCTTCTCGACTTCGGTGATGCCGGAGGGCACGCAGACGATGACGCGCGGCTTCACCTTGAAGACGTGATTGTCGATGATCAGCGTGAGGAAGTAGCGAAGCATCTTTTCGGTGACGTCGAAGTCGGCGATGACGCCGTCCTTCATGGGTCGAACCGCAATGACGCCTTCGGGTGTGCGGCCGAGCATGCGTTTGGCTTCGAGACCAACACCCTTGATCTTGCCTGTGGCGCGATCAATCGCGACGACGGACGGCTCATTGAGCACGATCCCTTCGCCTTTGACGTAGATCAGGGTGTTCGCGGTGCCGAGGTCGACGGCAATCGCGTTCGCGGGAAAAAGAGATCCCGGTTTGAAAGGCCAGCGCATCTAGGAGGTCTGTCTCGCGTTCCGGATGGAACGCTGTTGGCGGCGGGTAGGAAAGTACACGGTCGGGGGTTAAGCTAGCCGCACACGTGAGTTGCGGCAAGACGTTGGAGGGACATAACCTAGGGCGTGTCGGACATCACAATCCCAGCGTGCGAGGACGGATGCGGGAGTCGCTCGAGATCGCCATTGTGGAGCTTAATCGATGTGACGCCTGCGGGCTGTGTTTGCCCCTCTGTCCACCCGGCGCGATCGGGATGAGACGGGAGGGTCTGTTCATAGACGATTCAATTTGCACAGGGTGTCGGAAGTGTGTGGCGCCCTGTCCGGTGGGTGCGCTGGAGATGGTTCCTCGGCCCCTATTTGCGCCGAGAATCCAATCGGGGACTCTGCCGGCGACTACAAAGTGAGCGGCGTGGCGGAAAGCGGGCTGCGGCCGGGCGTCGCGTGGCCCGAGGCGACTCGTCGCGTGGACGTGCTGGTGGTGGGCGGCGGGCCAGGCGGGCTGATCGCCGCGCGGGAAATCGCGACGCGCGACCGCGGACTCTCGGTGCTGCTGCTCGAGCGCGATCGCGCGATTGGGGCGCCGGTGCGCTGCGGCGAAGGCGTGGGAAGCGGCGGGCTCTCCGAGTTCATCGATCCGACGGGCGCGCCGTGGGTGTCGCGGAAGATCACGAAGGTGATTTTCTGGGCGCCGGACGGCACCGAGGTGCGCGTCGCCGAGGGCGACGTCGTGCGTGTCGAACGCCTCACGAAGGAAACCTTGGAGAAGGGCGCGGAGGTGTCGCTCACCGAGGTCCTCGCCATCGGCGAGGACGACGGTCTGCATCTCGGTTCCCCGCTGGTCTCCGGCGCGAAGGTGACGGGTGTCGTCGTGCGCGAAACGCGCGGGCCGAAGCTCCTCGTCTACAAGAAGAAGCGCCGGAAGGGTTTCCAGCGCACCCACGGACATCGCCAGGATCTCGTCGAGATCCGCATCGCGTCCATTACGGCCTGATTCAGGCGGAGACGAAAAGACAATGGCACACAAAAAAGGTCAGGGTTCGTCCCGCAACGGGCGCGACAGCAACAGCCAGCGCCTCGGCGTGAAGCGCTTCGCGGGTCAGCTCGTGTCCGGCGGCTCGATCCTCGTGCGGCAGCGCGGCACGCCGCTGAAGCCAGGTCTGAACGTCGGCCGTGCGAAGGACGACTCGCTCTTCGCGAAGGTGGACGGAATCGTGAACTTCCACGACAAGGGCCGTCTCGGGCGCTACGTCTCGATCACGGCCGTGGCGACCTCGGGAAAATAAGAGGATTGAGCACGAAGGCGCGTGAGCGCCTTCGAAAACCCTCTTAAGCATGTTCATCGATGAAGCCGTCATCCACGTCGCCGGAGGCGACGGTGGCAATGGATGTGTCGCCTTCCGGCGCGAGAAGTACGTCCCCCACGGCGGGCCGTCGGGCGGGGACGGCGGGAACGGCGGGAACGAATCGGAGGGGCCGGGACTAGGGCACGGGTTGAACGGGTCGAGCGGGTCGCACGACGGCGACGGCAGCGGCGACGGGCTGGCCAGCTCGCATGTCTTCGTGGGTGGGAACGGGGCACCCCAGGTCAGGCCGTACGGGTTCCAGACGCCGGTCTCGTAGAAGTAGCTCGTCCGCGTCTTCTCGGGACCGCCCGCGACGCCGGATCCATGAGCCGCGCGGGCGATCCAGCCGTCCGTGAAGGATCGCCAGTCCGGGAAGTCGGCCTCGACGTTGCTCAGGTCCAGGAATCCG
>PLMM01000399.1 GCA_003142495.1 Gemmatimonadota bacterium
TCCCATGCAGTGGATTCGATCGTTCTCGGAGATTGGGATCGATGACGTGCCGCTCGTCGGCGGGAAGAACGCCTCGCTCGGGGAGATGCTGCGCGAGCTCACGCCTCTCGGCGTTCCCGTTCCCGACGGCTTCGCCGTTACGGCGGAGGGCTTTCGTCATTTTCTTCGCGCGAATTCCTTGGAGGAGAAGATCCGGGCACTCCTCGACGCGCCTGCCTCGAATGGAGTCGCCGCGATCGATGCGAAGAGCCTCGCCGTGCGCGAGCTCGTGCTCGCCGCCACCATTCCCGCTGATCTCGCTGACGAGATTCGCTCCGCCTATCGCGACCTTTCGCGCCAATTCGGGGAGCCCGCGCTGGAGGTCGCCGTTCGCTCGTCGGCGACGGCGGAGGACTTGCCGGGCGCGAGCTTCGCCGGCGCGCACGAGACGCTGCTGAACGTGCAGGGTGAGGTCGCGCTGATCGACAGCGTGCGGCGCTGCTTCGCGAGCTTGTACACGCCGCGGGCGATCGCCTATCGCAATGACATGGGCTTCGCACACGAGGCGGTCAGCCTGTCGGTGGGCGTGCAGAAAATGCTGCGTACCGGCGAGGCGGTGTCCGGCGTGATCTTCACGCTCGATACCGAGACCGGCTTTCGCGACGTCGTCCAGATCGACGCGATCTACGGACTCGGCGAGAACATCGTACAGGGCCGCGTTGGCCCCGATGAGTTCTACGTCCACAAGCCCACGCTGCGCGCCGGCTTCAAGCCGATCCTGTGGAGACGGCTCGGCACGAAGGAGATGCGGCTCGTCTTCGATCGCGCGAAGCACGTACACGACAATCGTCCAGTGCCGGCGGACGAGCGTGCGAAGCTCTGTCTCACCGACGACGAGGTGCTTCAACTCGCGCGGTGGGCGCTCGCGATCGAGGATCACTACAGCGCAAAGCGCGGCGAGCCGACACCAATGGACATCGAATTTGCGAAGGATGGTCCTGCGGGCGGGCTCTTCATCGTGCAGGCGCGCCCGGAGACGGTCCATGCAACTCGGCATGGACTCACGCTCAAGACATACGCACTCCTGGAGCGCGGAACGGTCGTGCTCGAAGGGCTCGCGGTTGGCGAGGAGATCGCGAGTGGCGCGGCACGCGTCATCGCCGACGCCTCGCGGATGTCGGAGTTTCGGCCAGGAGAGGTCCTCGTTACGGAATCGACGGATCCAAACTGGGAGCCCGTGCTCAAGCAGGCGAGCGCGGTGATCACCGCGCGTGGGGGCCGTACGTCGCATGCCGCGATCGTCGCGCGTGAGCTCGGAATTCCGGCAATCGTGGGCGCGCAGGGTGCGATGACCACCATCGCCAATGGTCGCATGATCACGGTCTCGTGCGCCGAAGGCGAGACCGGCCATGTCTACGACGGCGTGCTCCCGTTCCGTACCGAAGATGTGGATCCCGCGTCGCTCCCTTCCACGCGCACGCGGATCTGCATAAACGTGGGCGATCCTACGCAGGCGTTCAAGCTTGCAATGCTGCCGAACGACGGCGTGGGGCTCGCGCGCATGGAGTTCATTTTCGCGAGCTGGGTTCGCGTGCATCCACTCGCGCTCACGCGCTACGACTCGCTTCCGGTGGCGACGCGGCGCGAGGTCGATGCGCTCACCGCACGGTATACGGACAAGCGCGAGTACTTCGTCGATACACTGGCGCAGGGAATTTCGATGCTTGCAGCCGCCTTCTGGCCCAAGCCCGTGATCCTGCGCTTCTCGGACTTCAAGTCGAACGAATACGCGCATCTTACCGGCGGTGCCGCGTTCGAGACGGCGGAAGAGAACCCGATGCTCGGCTGGCGCGGCGCGAGCCGCTACTACCATCCCGACTACAAGGACGGATTCCTGCTCGAAGTCGCGGCGGTCAAGCGCGTGCGGGAAGCGATGGGGCTCACGAATCTCAAGCTGATGATTCCATTTTGCCGCACGCCGGAGGAAGGAAAGAAGGCGCTTGCAGTGATGGCCGAAGGCGGGCTGGTGCGCGGCGAGCGCGGGCTGGAGGTGTACGTGATGGCCGAGATCCCTTCGAATGCCATTCTCGTCGACCGCTTCGCGCAGCTCTTCGATGGCTTTTCCATCGGCTCGAACGACCTCACCCAGCTCGTGCTCGGCGTCGATCGCGATTCGTCGCGAGTTGCTCCTCTGTTTGACGAGCGCGATGAGGCCGTGCGTCGCATGTGCGTGCAGATCATAGCCGGTGCGCACGAGGCGGGGCGCGAGGTCGGCATCTGCGGACAGGCGCCCTCGGACTATCCGGAATTCGCTGCGTTTCTCGTGGAGCAGGGGATCGACTCGATCAGCTTGAACCCGGATGCGGTGGTGCGCACGAAGCGGCGCGTTGCCGAGGCGGAGGCTCGACTTCCATCGCCAATTGCCAACGCAGGGTGGGGAGCCGCGAAAGGCGAGCGTTCGGCTATCCCGATCAGCTCACCGTCTACCACCGAGCATCCCGCGATGGCGGCATCATCGGAGGCCTAGGCTGGCCGATGTGAGAGCTCCGTGCCGATTCGGAAGGCACGCTGACAATCCGGCGCTATTGGCGGCAGACGCCGAGGGGATCCGGCTTCGGTTTGTCGACGACGATGCGATGATCGAGGTTGGCGAGCGTGAGCGCGACGTCGTGCACGAAGCTCGCGATGCGCGCCATGTGCGCGTAGTCGATGTATTCCGGCTCGTCTGTGAGCTGGTGATAGTCCTGGTGTAGCCCGGTGGTGAAGAAAGTCACGGGGATTCCGTAGCGCGCGTACATGTAGTGATCGCTGCGACAGTAAATGTTTTCGGGGTGTCCCGCCACGTCGAGTGAATAATCGAACCGGAGTGGCGGGTGCTCGCGCTTCTGGTTGACGCTCTCGATGAGATCGCCGAGCTCCGTCGAGAGGCGGCGTGATCCAACGAGATGCACGAAGTCGCCGCTGCCGCCCTGGAGGTCAGCAGAGTCGCCGCGGCCGATCATGTCGATGTTGAGCTGCGCGACGATGGAATCGCGCGACACCGTCGGGTGATCGGTGAACCAGCGGGAGCCGATGAGTCCGAGCTCTTCGCCGGTGTGCCAGACGAAGAGGATGGAGCGGCGTGGGCGGGGATGTTCGCTCGCGAATTTCTGCGCGATCTCGAGCACGGACACCGTCCCGGAGCCGTCGTCATCGGCGCCGTTGAAGACAGAGTCCATGCGCGGCGCGTGCTTTTTCCGGAGCGAATCGACGTTCACGTGAATGAGGGCGAGCTGCTGCGGGCTCGGCTCCGCGTTGTCGAGCGACTTGCCGCGCATCGCCCACGCCTGCTCGTTTGCGGCGCGCACGGAGTCGTGATCGAGCGGCACGTCGCGCATTCCGATGTGATCGCTGTGCGCGCCGATCGCGACGTACTCGCCGCGTAGCTTGGCATCGGAGCCCGGGAGCACGGCGATGACGTTGCGCGTGACGCGCGGCTCTTCGACGAGCTTCACGGTGCCGTGGAGCGTTTGGCCGAGCGTGCCGGGAGCAATTGAGTCGAGCGACTTGCCGCCGAAGAGGGTGCGTGCGGCGGATTGGGAGATGAGGAGATGGAGGGGCGCGGCGCTTTCAGGGCCGGTCGAGCTTTGCGAGAGCGCCAGTCCGGGTTTGTGCACGCGAGCGAGATAGTCGGGCGGCGCGAGGTCGAGGGTCGGGATCGCGACGCCGGCGGCGGCCGCGAAGCGGCTGATCGGGCGGATGCTGATGATGAAGAAGCGCGGCGGCGTACCGGGAGGGAGCTTCGGACTGAAGACGACGAGCTTGCCGCGCGCCTGGTCGGCGGTGATCCAGGTGGTGGAGTCGGTGAAGACGCCGCCGTAGATGATTTGCGCGCCGTCGACGCTGCGCGGTGAGCCGCGCGTGACGAGCGGAACGAAGTCGGAGTCGGGGCGGAGCGCGGCCGCGCCGGCGGAAAGTGTGGCGTCGCGATCGAAGTGCCGGCGCACGAGCGGAACATACTGGAAGTAGCCGCCGCTGCCGCCGGCCGGGTCGAGCCCCATGCGTTTGAGCTCGGACGCGATATAAGCGGTGGTCATCTGATGCCCTTCGCTGCCGGCCTGGCGCCCCTTCATCGAGTCGTCGGCGATGATGTAGAGGCGGGTCATGAGATCGCCGGTCGTGATCGCGCCAGTGGTGGGCTTGGGCGCGTGCTTGAGTGGGAGCGGCGCTTGTGCGGCGAGCACACTCGTGAGAACGAGGAGAGCTGGCAAGACCGAGCGCGCTTTGAGCACGATAATGTCCTTGGCGACGGAAGCTATTGTGCGAGGATGTTCGACGCGTGAACAATGCGTGCGGGCCTCGATCCGGCCAAGTGCATGTCCGTTGCGAGCGGATCTGCCGGAGATGATATTCGTCGCATGAAAGCCTACCGCATGCTGGGATGCGCGTTCGTCATCGCCGCCGTCTCGCCGCACATCGCGCACTCGCAGGGATCGTATCTGTTCGTGTGGGCCGGAGGGAAAGGGGGCAAGGAGATAATTGCGACGATCGATGCCTCGCCGACGTCCGCGACGTATGGCCGCGTGCTCGCGACCGCTTCAACAGGCACGGTGGGATTCCCGCACCACACCGAGAGCGAGCTAGGACCGAACGGACATCTGCTGGCGAACGATTTCGGCGCTGGGAGGACCTGGCTGTTCGATCTGCACGACGCGCTGCATCCGCGAGTGCTCACATCGTTCGGCGATGTCGCGGGATTCGGTTATCCGCACACGTTCATCAGGCTGGCGAACGGGCGAGTGTTGTCGACCTTTCAGTATCGCGCGGATTCGACGGCGAAGACGCGGATGGCTTCGATGGGCGACGGCATGAGCATGGGCGGCGAGCACGCGACGGGCGGGCTCGTGGAGATGGATGAATCGGGGCGTGCGTATTTCTCGGGCGCCGCGGCCGACACGGCAATTGCTGGCAGACTCTATCCCTACAGCGTGCTTCCAATTCCCGCGATGAATCGCGCGGTCACGACGACCACCGACATGGATGAGGCGGACACCATGGCGACGGGAAAGTGGGTGCAGATCTGGCGGCTCTCGGATCTCAAGCTTCTGCGGACGGTCGCGCTGCCGCCCGGTCCACGCGGGAACGAGAATCAGTACACCGGCGAGAGCAGGCTGCTGCCGGACGGGCGCAGCGTGTACATCCACACGTTCAACTGCGGTCTCTACCTTCTTCGTGACATCGAGAGCGACAACCCGCGCGCGACTTTCGTGAAGGGACTCGAGGGAAAGGAGTGCGGCGTTCCAGTTTTGACGGGGCACTATTGGCTGCAGACGCTGTCCACGGCGCATGCGCTCGTGGCGCTCGACATCAGCGACGCCGAGCATCCGCGGGAGGTCTCGCGCGTGACGCTCCCGTCAGATGAGGCGCCGCACTGGATCGCGATCGACGCCACCGGACGGCGCGTGGTGCTGAACTCGGGGGGGAAAGGAAGCCGGTTGTTCGTGATCGAGTTCGATCCGGCGAACGGGCGGCTCGCGCTGGATGAGCGATTCCGGGATCCGGGCTCCACAAGTGCCGGCATCAGTCTCAGTGGCGCGAACTGGTCGGGATTCACCGGAGTTGTGAGCCCACACGGCGCGGTGTTCTCGAGATAGCGCGGGGCGGCGCAGGCCGCCTTCCTGCTCGTTGTATCTTTAGAGGCGACACTAGCGCGCGCGTCAGCTTTCGAAGCGTAGGAATCGGCGTTCGTCGCGCGCGGCGGTTCGCATCGCTCTCATCTCGTCTTCAGGATTTCCGTGGCTCCCCAGTTCATCTATGTAATGAAGGATCTGCGCAAGGTCGTCCCGCCCAGCCGGGAGATTCTGCGCGGCATCTATCTCTCGTTTTATCCCGGCGCGAAGATCGGCGTGCTCGGCACCAATGGTGCGGGCAAGTCGACGCTGCTTCGCATCATGGCCGGCGTCGATCAGGATTTTCAGGGAGAGGCGTGGGCCGCGAACAACACGCGTATCGGCTACCTCCCTCAGGAGCCGCAGCTCGATCTCACGAAGGATGTGAAGGGGAACGTCGAGCTCGCGGTGGCGAAGAAGCGCGCGCTGCTCACGAAGTTCGAGGCGATCTCGATGAAGTTTGCCGATCCCATGAGCGACGACGAGATGACGAAGCTGCTCGATGAGCAGTCGAAGGTGCAGGAGCAGATCGACTCGCAGAATCTGTGGGAGCTCGATCGCAGCATCGAGATCGCGATGGACGCGCTGCGACTACCGCCGCCGGATGCGGATGTGAACACGCTCTCGGGCGGCGAGAAGCGTCGCGTCGCGCTGTGTCAGGTGCTGCTCGACCAACCGGACATGCTGCTGCTCGACGAGCCGACGAACCATCTCGATGCGGAGAGCGTGGCGTGGCTCGAGCGGTATCTCGCGGAGTTTCCGGGTACGGTCGTGGCGATCACGCACGATCGCTACTTCCTCGACAACGTCGCGAAGTGGATTCTCGAGCTCGATCGCGGCAGCGGAATTCCGTACGAGGGGAACTACAGCGCGTGGCTCGAGCAGAAGCGCACGCGTCTTCAACAGGAAGAGAAGAGCGAGTCGGCGCGCCAGCGGTCGCTGCAGCGCGAGCTCGAGTGGGTGCGTCTCGCGCCGCGCGCGCGACAGGCGAAGAGCAAGGCGCGCATTCAGAAGTACGAGGATCTCGTTGCGTCGGACACCTTCGAGAAGGTGTCGCAGAACGAGATCATCATTCCGCCACCACCGCGGCTCGGCAACGATGTCGTGATCGCGAAGGATGTGCGCAAGAGCTTCGGCGACAAGCTGCTCTTCGAGAATCTCACCTTCTCGCTGCCGCGCGGCGGAATCGTCGGTGTGATCGGACCGAATGGGGCGGGAAAGACGACGATGTTCCGGATGATCACGGGCGAGGAGAAGCCGGACTCGGGAACGATGGTCGTGGGCGACACGGTGCAGATCGCGTACGTGGATCAGGGGCGCGAGCTGAACGGCGAGAACACCGTGTATCAGGAAGTGAGCGGCGGGCGCGACACGATCGCGGTGGGAAAGAAGGAGATCAACACGCGCGCGTATCTCGCGAGCTTCAACTTTCGCGGGAGCGATCAGCAGAAGAAGGTGAAGGATCTCTCGGGCGGAGAGCGCAACCGGCTGCATCTCTCGAAGCTGCTCAAGAGCGGCGGCAACTTGCTCCTGCTCGACGAGCCGACGAACGATCTCGATGTCGACACATTGCGCGCGCTCGAGGAGGCGCTCAACGATTTCGCAGGATGCGCGGTGGTGATCTCACACGATCGCTGGTTCCTCGATCGCGTGGCGACGCACATGCTGGCGTTCGAGGGCGAGAGTGAGCTGGTGTGGTTCGAGGGGAACTACAAGGAGTACGAAGCGGATCTGCACAAGCGGAAGGGCGCGGAGGCCGACCAGCCGCATCGGATCAAGTACAAGAAGTTGGTGCGGGGGTAGGGCAGTGGGGCGCGCGTTCGCAGTTGCGATGCTCATCGCGACGTGCACGTCGAACGCACGCACACAGACCCGAGACTCTATACGCGACGCGGCGACGCCTGCACTTTCGACCGCGTTGTCGTATTCGGGTGAGGTAGTGGGTGACGTGGCGGGCGGACTCCGCCGCGGGGCCACATATGCCGGTGCGGCCTCCGCACAGCTCACGGTCTTGCTTCGACGGATCGTCGGATGGTCCGGCCTGCAGCTCTTCGTCTTTGCACTCGATACGCACGGTGGCGCTCCGAGCGATCTCGCCGGTGACGTGCAGGGGGTGAGCAACCTTCAGGCGCCCGCTCGACTGCAGCTCGAAGAGGCGTGGCTCCAGCAGAACAGCTTCGGGAATCGTCTCTCTGTGAACGCGGGGAAGTACGATCTGAACTCCGAGTTTTACCGGCTGCAATCCGGCGGATTGTTTGTAAACAGCTCGTTTGGGATCGGTCCGGAGTTCGCGCAAAGTGGTACAGCCGGACCTTCGATCTTCCCGAGTACTTCGGTGGGCGCGCGCGTCGCCTACAAGCCCACGCCCAATGTCGTGTGGCGCACGACCGTACTCGACGGCGTGCCCTTCGATCGCGCGCATGCCAGTGCGCGACTGTTCGCTCCGGGCGACGGCGCTTTGCTCGTAACCGAAGTGGCCATTCTCGAGCGCCCCGACTCGGCAGGAATGAACCACGATCCTCGCTTCCTAGTTGGGAGAGGGCTCACGCGACCATACACCGGAAAGCTCGCAATTGGCGCGTGGTACTACACCGCGCTCTTCCCCGATCTCGTGGACACGATGACATCCGGCAGTGCAGTCGAGCATCGAGGAAGCGGTGGAGCGTACGTCATTGCCGATCGTACCGTCTGGTCGGCGAATCACGGAGGACCGGCTTCGCTGAGTACATTCGCGCAGCTCGGCATCGGCGACTCGCGAGTCGATCGGATCGGCAGCTACGTCGGGGGTGGTCTCACGTTCACGGCGCCGCTCGCGAGTCGTCCGCACGACGAGCTCGGATTGGCTGCTGCGTGGGCGCGTGACGGATCACATTACGAAAGAATGCAGCTAGCCGTCGGCGCTTCGACTAGTTCGGAGGCGACGATTGAGCTCACGTATCTCGCTCCGCTCGCCTCCTGGCTCGCGGTGCAACATGACGTGCAGTACGTAGTTCATCCCGGGAATGCGCCGACGGCGCGCTACGCGCTGGTGCCCGGATTGCGTATTGCGCTTTCACACTGACAGTAGCGCCATTCGCGCACACGCAGGAACCCAACGAATGGACGAGCATGCTGATCGCTCTCGCGATGAGCGGCGGGGCGTTACTCCTCGCGGATGCGCTGTCACGCCCGCCCGTCGCTCCCGCGGAAATGACGGCGATTTAGTGTGGCTGCTGCTGGACCTTCGCGCGCCACTCGTGTAAGGTCCAACACCATGACTTCCATCGCCATTCCGCTCCTCGCCGACACACGCGGCTTTTTCTTCGATGACTATCTCCCCAAGATCGTGCGCTGCCTCGACGCGCTCGACGAGGAGAACGTCTGGTGGCGCGCCAATCCGGAATCGAACAGCATCGGCAACCTGATCCTCCATCTCGATGGCAGCACGCGAATGTGGGTGCTCGGCGTCGCCGGCGGAGGCCGAGTGAATCGCGATCGCGATGCGGAGTTCAGCGAGCGCGGCCCGCTCGCGAAGTCGGCACTGCTCGCGCGCCTGCGAGCGACGCTCGCAGAGGTGGACGAGGTACTCGGCATGCTCACCGAAGAGGTGATGCTCGAGCGGCGCCCATCGTCGAAGGGCGAGGTGACGGTGCTCTGGGCCGTTCTCCACGCCGTGGAGCACTTCGCGATGCACACGGGCCAGATCATCCTGCTGACAAAACTCCGGACGGGCGCGGCGCTCCAGCTGTCGCGCTGACGTTCGCTCCGTGCGCCGCCGCGAGCGGATCCATCGACGCGAAAGCGCTCTAGAAGTGGTTGCTCCGTGCCATCGTCGCAGCACAGATGAGCACGACCGTCAGAAATGCGAATTCGACCACGATGAATCCCCTTACGCGCGCGATCGCGGCCTCTGTAGGAATGAAGCCCGGCGACTTGTGCGCCGTGCCGCGCCAGCGCAGCACGGACATCGTCGGCCAGATAGAGAGCAGCGCTACGACCACAAGCGCCGCCATCTTCCCCCAGAACCACGGATTGTGCAGATAGTACTGAGCACCCTTGAGTCCGTAGATCACGCGCGAGATTCCGATCGCGAGAATGAACGCCGCCGAGGCGCCGTACGCCGCGTCCACGCGCGCGAGTCTGTCGATCGCGCCACCTGAAATGCCAGGGCGGCACAGCGCGAGCTCCGCTGCGAGAATCGCGACCAGCGAGAAGGCCACGAGATGGTGCGCGACTGCGAGGAGGAGATCTGTCATTTGCACGAGAGGTTGGTTCTCGCCGCCGAAATCGGCGGTCGAAATATCTACGTCAAGGTACCTCGCTCACGCAATACCAATGGTATTCGCTCCCGTTCTGACATTGGCACTAGCGCACTCCAGTGCCGTCAAGAACTGTTAGTGATCTCACCTGGAAGCCCACTGGAGCGGTGACATCATGAAGCCCATGAAGCGGCGCGACGCGCTCAAGCTCGCGGCGGCGATCGGCGCCTCGCTCGCATGGAAGCCGCTCGCGCCATCGCTCGGCGCGTTCTCGCCGCTCGCACGCACCGAGCGCCGCGATCTCTTCCTCGAAGGCGTCGCGTCCGGCGATCCGCATCCAGACAGCGTGCTCCTCTGGACTCGCCGACCGCCCGTCGGCAGCGATCTCTCGCGGCGCCTCACTGCGCAGATCGCGACGGACCCGATCTTCGAGCACGTCGTCGCCGAAGCGAATGCGACGTTGCGCGCGGAGACGGACTGGACGTGCCGCGTGCTCGCGGCCGGGCTCGAGCCGCGTCGCGAGTACTGGTATCGGTTCACGGATGAGCGCGGGAACTCGAGCCGCGTCGGGCGCACGATTACCGCGCCCGCCGATGGCGACGTCGCCCCCGTGCGCTTCGCCTTCGTCTCCTGCCAGAACAATCAACTCGGTGCCTGCAACGCGTATCGGCGGATGATCTGGGAAGACGAGAAGCGCCCCTTCGCGGAGCAGAGCGGCTTCGTGATGCACCTCGGCGACTTCGTCTACGAGCTGATGTGGTATCCCGAAGACCGTCCCAACGGATACTACTCTCGACGCATTCGCGACATCGTGCGCTACCCGCAGGGGGAGAAGCACGAGGACTTTCACGTCCCGACAAACGTGGATGGATATCGTGTGCTCTATCGCGCCTATCTCGCCGATCCGGATCTGCAGGACGCGCGCGCGAGATGGCCGTTCGTCTGCATGTGGGACAACCACGAATTCTCATGGAAGGGATGGCAGAGCCAGCAGAACTTCGGCGAGGGCGTCGTGCCCGCGCAGACGCGGAAGGTCGCTGCGGCGCAGGCGTGGTGGGAGTATCAGCCAGCGCGCGTCGCCAAGGGGAGCGGCGGCGCACTCAACGACTTTAGGGCGCCGAAGGTCGCTGACCTCCCGCTGCATTCCGTCGACGAGAACGGACTCGGCCACGACGCCGACAATCTCGCCGCGATTCGCGCGCTCACGCTGTATCGCTCGATGCGCTACGGTGGCAACGTCGATCTGATTCTCACCGACAATCGCTCGTACCGCTCGGAACCCGTGAACGATCGCGCAGAGATGAAGGCGTTCAGGCCGAAGGGCTTTCCCTACTTCGATCTGGATGAGGCATTNNTGGCCACCCTCCTCTGACGATCGAGTTCGACGGCGCGCAGCTTCCGAATCCAAATGTGAGCGCGCCACCCGGCACGATCCTCGGCGCTCAACAGAAGGCGTGGTTTCTCGAGCGCCTGCGGCGCGCAACGTCGCCATGGAAGCTCTGGGGTAACTCCGTGGGCTCGCTCGACTGGCGCACCGATTTGCAGAACGTGCCGCCGGTGAACGGGCAGCGCTGGCCCTCGCCTGGCTACGGGCTCAGCACCGAGGAGGATTGGTCCGCGTATCGCGCCGAGCGCAACGAGATTTTCGACAGCGTGCGTGCGAATCGCGTGGCGGGCTTCGTGTCGCTGTGCGGCGACAGGCACTCGTTCACCGCGGGGCGGGTGTCGACGAGTCTGCCGCCCGAGAAGTTCGAGCCCGTAGGCGTCGAGTTCATCACGGGATCGATCTCGGCCCCCGGACTCATCGAGTCTTCGGAGCACGGAATTCCCAAGGACCATCCGCATCGAGCGCTCTACTTTCACGACACGCCGGCAGGTGCGGCGTCGACGATCAATGCCGCGCTGCGGCACGGCGTGAAGACGTGCCTCGTGCTAGAGGAAACCGGCGACGTCGCGAAGGCGCTTGCTGCGAGCAACCCTGACGTCGCGCCGCATCTCACCTTTACCGACCTCGGCGGCCACGGCTACGCGATGGTGCGCGCGACACCCGATGCGCTCGACGTCGAGTTCGTGTGCATCGAGCGACCCGTGGAGCGAGCGGCGGGGAGCGATGGTGGCCCGCTCGCGTATCGCATCACACATCACGTGCCGCGCTGGGCCGCGGGCGAAGAGCCCACGCTCGAGCGAAAGGATCTCGAGGGCGTGACGCCGCTGCTCTCGTAGAGCGAAAAGCCGAACTATCTCAGTACTGAGAGATTCGGGCTCGACGTTTGGCGCGGGGCACGGTTGAGCAACTTCCGTCCCTCGGAGAGAATCCAGTACGCTGCGCCGTAGGCCGCTGCGGTGAGCGCATTGCGAGGCGACACCAAGCCGCAGCTCACGAAGCGCGCGAAGGCGTACGTCACGAGCGGCACGTACACCAGCGCGCCCGTGATGACGCCGGGCGAGTAGCGACGACGGCGCACCGTTGCCTGGATGTGCCACAGGGCGTTGATCCCGACGCCGCTCGCCACCGCGAGCCAGAGAAAGCGCGCCCACGGCGCGGCGAAGTACACCGCGGCGATTGCCGCCGCGAGCGGGACGATCGTGTTGATCAGCACGAGAAAGCGCGTCGTCATCGACCGCTCGACGTGCGGACTATAGCGAACGTACCAGTCGCGGAATCCGCCCGGCCACGCGAACTCCTCGCACTCGTGCGCGCAGATCGCGGCGAAGAGCCCCCACGCCATCAGCCCCGTCGTTGCAAGCGTACAACCGGTAGCGAGCATCACCCTCTCCATCATGAGCGTGGCAAAGTCCGACGACGACAATTGAAATCATCGTGCCGGCTCTGCGCAAGCGCCAGATGAAAATGAGTGAGCGATTCCAAACGCGAGGTGGGGGTTATTCGGCGCCGAGTGTGCTCGCGCGATCGACCGGTGCAGCCCCTAGATCAGCTGCCGGTCGCGCGCGATTTCGGCCGCTTCGTGACGATTGTGCGCATCCAACTTTCGACAGGCGTTCTCCAGGTGCTTGCCGACGTTGCGGTGTGCACAGCCAAGAACGTTGGCGATGTCCTTGTTGCTCTTGTGCTGCAGGACGAGGTGAAGGATCTCCTTCTCGCGGGGCGAGAGGAGCGGGCTCCCTGATTTCGCGACTCGCGCTCGTGGTCGCGCATCGAGCTCTCGCAGTTGCGCTCTGGCTCGCTCGATCTCGTTGGTGGCACCCAATCTCGAAAGCACCTCGAAAGCGCGGTTGAGCTGGCGAATCGCGCTGTCGCGATCTCCGAGCTCGACGTGCCGACGCGCGATCTCCAGCCGGAGACGCGCACTGTCGAAGGCGAGTGGGATGGCCTCGATCTTATCGGTCGCGAAGATCACCCGATCGAGGAGTGCCTGCGTAGTTCCGCGAAGCATGGCGACCATCGCCTCTCCTACCTCTGCAAACAGGACCCCGACACGTTGCCCGACACGCTCTGAGTCGTGCCGCAACCGCTTACAATAAAATTCAGCGAGCGCGAAATCCTGCTTCCAGAGGACGGCCTCGATCATCGTCGGCAGCAAGCGATGCACCGACCATGGCGCGTAGCCTGATCGGTCGGCGATCGAAAGACCGATCAACCCACATCGCATGACCTCATCATAGTCTCGCATCGTGAGGTGATAAATCGCCATGCCGGTGTACACGCGCACGAGCGTATGCACGTCGCCCGAGCGATTGTCGGGATGCGAGGCACCGGAGAGTGCCCAGGCTTCGTCGAGATACTGCTTTCCTTCATCGATGCGCCCTCGGCCGAGGCTCAAAATGCCCGTGTAGACCAGCAGACGTGGCAGAAGGGTTTGTTGCTCCAGCGCACGTGCGAGCGCGACGCTGCGAGCCGCCTGTTCCACTGCCGAGTCCCAGTCTCCGGTCGCGCTCTTGTACTCAATCTCTATTTCGTCGACTCGCAGGTGCAACACCGGCGAGTGGAGCTCGTCGGCGATTCGCCGAGCCTCGACAAAGTGGTGCTTCGTCGCAACCGTGTCGCCGGTAAGGGCGGACAGAACGGCGAGCGCCCAGTGCGCAGACCACGCTTCGGCGGGCTCTCCACTCGCGCGTGCAAAGTCGAGTGCGTGCATCGCGTGCGATGCGGCTTGACCCGGATCGCCGATCCAGAGGTAAAACAGCGCCGAGGCGCGATGCACGCGTGCCAGCAATTTCGCATCGTGCCTGCGCTCCGCGATCGCTAGCGCGTCGCGTAGCGCCTTGTCCTGCGCCTTGGTGTCGCCGATCGCCTCGAGGCTCGTCGTCTTGGATGTCAGGAGCCGAGCGAGCGCGAGATCGTCGTGCGATCGCTCGGCGGCGGCAATGCCCATGTCGTAGTGCGCGAGCGCTTCTACGAAGCGACCCTGCAAATAGTGAAGATTTCCCAGCCGGCGTTCGATTGCAGCGAGCCTTGGTAATGCGTGCGTGGCGCTCGCCTCTCGCTGCGCCTGCTCCCAGAGTGGGAGCGCGCTTCGATAGTCTCCGCTGTTCTGCTTTGCCAGTGCGAGCTCCCCAATGAGGTCCGCGTGGAGGTCACTATCGCCTCCACCTCTTTGCGAAAGCTCGAATGCGGTTTGCAGATAGCTCGCCGCCTCCCGGTGCGCGTGCCGGCGCGCCGCATGCTCTCCAGCGACTCGAAGGAATGCGATCGCTTTTTGGTCCAGCTCGCGCGCATCCGAGCGCACGAAATGGTAAGAGAGCTCGCTCGCGTGAGCTAGTGCGCCGGATCCATAGTACCTCTCCATGCACTCCGCCACGCGCGCGTGCAGCATGCGCGCCCGCGCCTGACCGAGCTCGCCGTGCACTGTCTCGCGCAAGAGCGGATGGGTGAAGTCATATACGATGTCCGTTGCATCCGTCGATTCGACCAACACATCGGCGCGACGCAGATCGGAGATGGCGCCCAGGAGCTCTTCGGTGGGCAGTTCGCACACCGCGCGAAGCAGATCGTGCGTCACTCGCACCCCGATCACCGCCGCGAGCTCCGCCACGGTTCGCGCCGCGGGGGAGAGTCGTTGAATGCGCGCAAGAAAGAGATCGCGGATGTATGCGGGAAGCTGGAGATCGTCGAGCTCCCATCCATGCCAGGTGCCGTCACGCTGTCGCAGCCTGCCGGAGCCGACGAGCGACTTGATCGTCTGCTCGAGGAACAGCGGGTTGCCACGCGTGGAGCCGTACAACATGTCCGCAAACTCGCGTACGGTTTCTTCCGTGGTACCGAATACGCGTCGCAGCAACTCACTCGTCGCACTCGGAGGCAATCCGGCGAGCTGCTGCGAGGTCGCGAGGGCAACGCCAACGAGCGAATTCTCAGTTGCCCGAAGTACCTGGCTGCCCTCGCGGTCCGCCGAGCTATAGGTACAGAGAATCGCGATCCGCGCCCTGCCGAGCTGACGGGCGGTGAAGTGAAGCAGCTCGAGCGACGACGGATCGGTCCAATGCAGATTCTCCAGCACGATGAGGAGCGGTGTCTTCTCGGCGAAGCGGATGAGGAACTGCAGGAACGTCCAGAACAGCCGAGTCTTCAACTCGGCCGCGTCTCCAATGACAACTGAAGGGCGGCCACTCGGCGCCTCGATCGGCAGAGCCGGGAAGAGAAGTGCCAGCTCCGCGGCGCCTCCGCGCGAGAGCGTCGCCAGAGTCGCTGGCGGAAGCGCGCGCAAAAGGGGAAGCAACGCATCGGCGAACGGCGCATACGGAACGCCGGATTCCACAGCGTAAGCGCGTCCGACCGCGACAACCCAGCCACGGCGAGACGCCTCGCGCGCGAGTTCCTCGCTCAGTCGGGTTTTTCCAATTCCGGGTTCACCGGAGAGGAAAACCGTTCGGCCACTCCCTCGCTCGGCATCATCGAGTAGAGAGCGAAGCACTCCCAATTCCGTGGCGCGCCCAACGAGCGGAAACGGAGCAAGTGGTGCCTGCGCCGGCTGTTGCGAGTCATTGGAATGCATGGGCGCCTCGCGCGGTGATTGCCGCGATGTGAGGAGTGCGTAGCACGTCATAGCTACGAAAGGAGAGAGCGACCGGCAAGCCCGGAGCGCTCACGAGGGGCAGCAAACCCTCACCGGAGTCCCAAACCGACGTACAGAATGAGCGAGATCAGGCCCATCACCAGAACGAGGCGATGCGGAATCGTCGGCTTGAGGAGCAGGCAGATCACGATGAGCGGGCCCACGAGCATTCCGCACACCACGCGTGCGAGCGTCGTGTGATGTGCCTCGGCTCCGGGAGCCGCGAACAGGCGAGTAGCACCGTCGATCATCACTGCTGCGCTGAATCCCAAAGCCAGAATGCCGGAATCGTGATACCGTGACTTCATTTCGGGGAGCATGGAGAGTCTCTCTCAAAAAGTGGATGCACTCGTACGCGCGTCGAGTGCGGTTGGCCTAGCGTGGACTCGCGATGACTGCGGAGACATCGACCGCCTGTCGGGCTCCGGCGGCGAGCGACAGAATCGCGCGCACGACTACCTCCGGTTGTTCTTCGTGCAGGTACGCGCCCGAACTCGCGACGCTGTCTACAGCGAAGTCGGGGATTCGCTGGCAGAGCAGCGTGGTCTCACTGCTTTCGATGCCACCCTGACGATTGGCGGAACCGATGAGCAGGCGAACCGGTTGGCGGATTTGCCAGAGCAGTTCAGCGAGTGGTGTGTTGACGGATGCGCGCCGCATTTCGGACAGCACGCGCGCGGCTCCGCCGAGATCGTTCACGATCGGCTTCGCGTACTCATCGATCACGGCATCAGTTACCCACGCTGGATCCGCGGAGTATTCCCGCAGGGCGCTGGCAATTCGGCTGCGTGCTATGCCCCGCGCGCCGAAGAACTTGAGCATGGGGGCCATGCGCATCGCGATCGAGGCGCCACCGGTGGAGGAACGTTCCACGGGACCGCCGTCGAGGAGCAACACGGCAGCGACTCGTTTCGGGTGACGATACGCGACCCGCAATGCGACGGACGCTCCGAAGTTCGAGCCCACGATGACTGCGTTCGTCACGTCGAAGGTATCGAGCACGGCGGCGATGCGATCGGCCTGCGCGTCGAGTGAATAGTCGCCATCGTCCGGATGCGAGGAGGTTCCGACGCCGAGTGGCTCGATCACGTACGTCGCGTGTCCAGCGGCGGCGATGTCAGGCGTCACCTTTCGAAATCCGAATGTGCCGCCCAGGAGCCCTGGCAATAGCACCACGGGCGCGCCAACGCCGTCTGCGACTGAGGACGCTGGCTGCGTACGACGAACCGTCAACGATTCGCGCGGGGCGACCGCTACGTGCGCGACGGTTGCCGAATCGAGTGCGATGAGCAGAAGGAGTATCATCATGGCGAAAGTCCTCGTGCCGACTCCGAAGGGAGAGCGGGAGAATGGGTGACTGCGATCATCGGCCGCTCCGAGGAGGACTCTCGGCGACCGAGCGCATCGGGCAATCGCGCGCGCCCGAAGAAACGCATTCCGAGCGTGAGGCCCAGAAGCGTCGTAGGAACGTCCTGCACGAGATGGAGCAGCAGGGCCACGCCGAGTGCAGTGTCCGTGGGAAGGCCGAGCGAGTGAGCAACGCTCGCATACACGAGCTCGAACACGCCGACATTCCCCGGAGTGACACGCACGAGAAAGCCGACGTTTACCGCGAGCAAGACGAGCAGGCTTCCGCTCACGCCGATCGGGAAGTGCGCCGCACGGGCCACGAGCGAATACGACGCCAGCTCCGAACACCAATCGACGAGCGTGAGCGCCAGGGCGATCCCGAGACGGCGCCTCGTGGCAATCGTCCGCGTCGACTCGAAAACGCTATGGATGAAGCGCCGGCAGCGCACCACGATCGCATGCGACCCGCCGAAGCCCACAACGCATCGGGTTCCACTCCGGCTCCGAATTCGCTGTGCGATTGCCAGTGTACCGACGATGACCAGCGCCCCGAACGCGAAGAGGCTCAACGTGCGCGCGACTGGATAGAGAAAAGCCGCGCAAGCAAGGAGCGAGAGAAATCCGCACAGATCGACGACGCGCTCCAGCGCGACCGTCGACACCACTGACGCGCTCGGAATGCCGGTGAGCCGCGACATGAGCACCACGCGGCCTGCTTCGCCACTGCTACCAACGAACAGACTATTGAGCGTCGCCC
>PLMM01000261.1 GCA_003142495.1 Gemmatimonadota bacterium
CGCCGTACGCTTCCACGAGACGTGTGGGCTGGCCTCGATGGCGACGCTCGCGATCAAGGCCAGCCCACACGTCTCGTGGAAGCGTACGGCGCGCGGCGGCATCGCTGCCGTGAGCATGTTCGCGCTGCTCGTGGTCGCGTGGATGACCATGCGAGCGCTCGGCATCGGGCCGGCGGGATCACTCCTCGCCTCCGGGAAGCTGTCCGCGAGCGACAAGGTGCTCGTCGCCGCGTTCGACGCACCGGGCGCGGACTCGTCGCTCGGCGCGACGATCGCCGAGGCGGTGCGGACGAACCTGTCGCAGAGCCGCGCGGTGCACGTCATGTCGACGAGCGCCATTGTCGCGGCGCTCCAGCAGATGAAGCGCCCCGACACCGCTCGCGTCGACTTCGCAACCGCGCGCGAGATCGCGCAGCGCTCGGGCGCGAAGGCCGTCGTCGCCGGAAGCGTGGTGCCGGCGGGCAGCGGCTACGTAGTCACGGCGCGGCTCGTCGCTGCAGCGAGCGGAGACGAGCTCGCATCGTATCACGAGTCGGCGAAGGACGCGGGCGATCTCATCCCGTCGGTGGACCGGCTGACGAAGGAGCTCCGCGAGAAGATCGGCGAGTCGCTCAAGACAGTACGCGACGCGCCGCGACTCGATCAGGTGAGCACGGCGTCTCTCGGCGCCCTCCGCGGCTACGCGGCCGGCCTGCAGGCGAACGATGTCAAGGCAGACTATCCGGCTGCGATCCAGTATTTCCGCGATGCCATCAGGCAGGACAGCACCTTCGCGATGGCCTACGTGCAGCTCGCGTTCTCGCTGCAGACCATCGGCGGTCCGGCGAATCGGGCCGAGGCCGACACGGCGCTCACCACCGCGTTTCGGCTGCGCGATCGCCTGCCGGAGCGCGAGCGGTACGACGTGGAGGGGGCGTACTACTATTCCACCCATGATCGGGCAAAAGCCATCCAGGCACTCCGTCGCGCGGTGGAGCTCGACTCCACGAACACCGACGCGGTCAACACGCTGGCCAATGCGCTCAGCGAGACGCGCGACGACGCCGGTGCCGAGCAGATGTTCAAGCTCGCGCTCGCGAGCGACCCGAACGACGGCACGATCATGTCCAACCTCGGGGTGCTATACACGACAATGGGTCGGCACGCGGCGTTCGACTCGGTGCTGGCGATGATGGCGAGCCACAACGCGTCCTTTCCGACCGCACCGATCCGCTTCGAAGAGCTTTGGACCCGGCGCGACTACGACGGCGCGGAGAAACTCGCGCGCGCACAGGCGGACACCGCCAAACCACTCGCCGTTCTCGGCGCGCAGGAGGCGCTTGTCGGGATCGCGGTGCTGCGCGGCCGGCTGCACGAGGCCGAGCGCCGGTTTGCGCAACTGAGCGAAGCGAGGCTCCGCTTGCGCGGCGACAGCACGAATCCGTACATGGCCGCGCACTTTCACGCGATGCTGGACGGCCAGCTCCGCGGCGACGGGCCGCGCGGACTCGCCGCGCTCGACGCCGCGCTCCACGCGACGCCAGCAGCCTCCGTTCCCATCTCGCGAGACCAGAGCATGTGGCTTGCGTACGCCTACTCGCGCCTCGGTGCCACGGCGAAGGCGCGCGAGGTGCTGAGCCAACACGAGGCGCGCCTCGACACGCTGGGGCGACGGCAGCAGGCAGTGTTCATCGCGCACATTCACGGGACGATCGCTCTGGCGGAGGGGAAAACCGACAGCGCAGTCGCTTACTTTCGCCGCGCCGACGTGGAGGCGGATGGATTACCGAGCGGCGGCTGCACCGTTTGCACGCCGCTCTTTCTCGGACTTGCCTTCGATCGTGGCGGCCACGCCGATTCGGCGCGCACGTATCTGCGCCAGTACGTCGAGATGAGCGGCACCAATCACTCTGGCGTCGATCGCTACTATCTCGCACCGGCGCTGTTTCGCCTCGGTGAGCTGTACGAGAGCGCAGGCGACGCGAAGTACGCCACCGAGTACTACGGTCGTTTCGTCGACCTTTGGAAAAATGCCGATCCGGAGTTGCAGCCGCGCGTTGCGGAGGCGCGGTCGCGCCTCGATCGCCTGAATCGAGCGAATCGGTGACGGAGAGTCTGCAAGTGGGATCATGAAGGGTCAATCAAAGGCGGCAAACGTGGCGGCCTCCAAACTGATCAGCGAGAAGTTTGCCTCGTTGGGTGACTGGAGAGGCAAAACACTCGCGAAAATGCGGGCCTTGATCAAGGAGGCGGATGCTGATGTCGTGGAAGAGTGGAAGTGGATGGGCACGCCGGTGTGGGAGCACGACGGTGGCATCTGCACCGGCGAGTCGTACAAGTCGATCGTGAAGCTGACCTTTCACAAAGGCGCTTCGTTGAAAGATCCTGCGAAGCTCTTCAACTCGAGCCTCGACGGAAAAGTGCGGCGCGCGATCGACATTCACGAGGGTGCGGACATCGACGCGAAGGCGTTCAAGGCGCTGATTCGGGCGGCTGTCGCGCTCAATACGTCTGGGGAGAAGAAGTCGACGAAGAGCAAGTGAGCATTTTGCGGATACTCGTCTGGCTCAACTGATATCACGCAAACGAAAGCGGCTCGCCAACAGGAGAGCCGCGAGCGAAGTGTGACGCCTGCGCGGCTGACTACGGAGAAAGAGTCAGCACGACATCAAGCTTGGGATTCACCGGATCGTTCGTGAGGAATTCGAGCGTTGCGCTCGAGGGCGGTGTTGCGCCTGGGTTGGATAATTTACTTGTACGAGCCGGTCGCACTCCGCCTGCAATCCTACATCGTCGGCACCGGCGTCATTGGAGCTTTCGTGAGCGTCGTGTGGCTACTCCTCTACGGAGTGAACGAACAGCGTTGGTGCGAACAGTCCAATGCCGCTACGGCGTCGATCTGGAAATGAGACACAACATTGTGTTGACCATCATGTCTCTGCTCTCGATCCTCTTCATGACGATTCACGGGACGCAGGACATCCAGTCAGGGGTCGCCCCGAGAGGCATCGTGAACATGATCGGCGTGCTGATCCTGGCCGTGTGGCTGTACGGAACGCTGGTACTCGCCGGACGGCGATCCGGGTACATCATCATTCTTCTTGGGAATCTTTTCGCGTCGGTCATCCCCGTCATTCATTTCAAAGGAGCGGGAATCGCACCGTACCACGATGCCTTCTTCGTCTGGACACTCCTCGCGCTCGGCATAACCGCGATCTTCTCCGTGATTCTCTCGTCGCGCGGGCTGTGGAGCCTGAGGAAGCGGCAGCAACACAGCTGAACGACGCGTCGTCAGGGTGAAGATCCACACCGTGAGACGTACACGCGCGGGCTGGATCCCGTCCACCGCTTGAACGCGCGCGAGAAAGCCGCCGAATCCGAATAGCCGACCAGGCGTGCCGTCTCCTTCACCGAGATCTTGTTCGCATTGAGGTAATTGAGCGACAGCTTTCGGCGGAGCTCATCCAGCACCTGTTCGAAGGTCACGCCCTCCGCCTTCAACTTGCGAAAGAGCGTTTGGCGACTGCAACAGAGCTTGTCCGCAATCAGGTGCATGCTCCCTTCCCCGGTATGAAGAAGTGGAGTCAATAGACTCTCGACGTGACCGCGCGTCGATCGTGCGCTCTCCAGTCTCTGGAGAAGCGCGTCCGCATGGTTTCTCAAGACGCCGGAAACGTACGGCGATGAGGTCGGGAATTCGAAGCCCGACATGAGCGATTCGTCGATCCGAATGGCGTTCATATCGCTTCCGAACACCACTGGCACGCCAAGAATCCGATCGTACTCGGCGCGGTAGCCCGGATCGGCGTGGGTGAAATGCACCGCTCTGATGATTTGCCTGTCGCCCGGGAGCTTGCGCATCGAGCATGTCATTCGTGCGAAGGTGGATTCGGTGAGCTCCGGAAAATCGTTCGGATTCCTGCGAGCATCGACGAACCAAAGCTGGCCCGCGAGGCGGCGAAGTTGAAAGCGATCGCCAGTCCCGTCTCCATCCACCTCTATGGCGAGGCGCGCGTAGCGATTCCCAAGTGCGAGGGCGTCACCGATGTTGTCGGCCCCACCCATCATGTGAACGAGCGATATCTCGGAGGCATCGACCTCCTCTCCAAAGTGGAGCGCGAACGCGGGGTCGTTGCACAACCGCTGCGCTGCTCGCATCAGCGCGACGTACTTGCTGAACGGAATTCGATTGTCCGGGTCCGCGAGATCGGGGAGCGCAATCCGCGAGCGATCTGCCAGCGTTTTGCGGCTGGCCCCCTTTGATGTGGCCAACTCCATCAAGGCGCGTACGACACTCGCCGCAACCGTCAGTTCGCGCATCGCTTCGGCTCTCCTTGAAACCAGCTGTCAACTTCTTGATACGAACCGTCATGTCCGTTGGTTTCCCACACGCGTACGGTACATCGAGTGAGGCAATACAACTAACTGATCACTGGAAGCGTGACGATGAAGTCGACTGGAGAAGCATCACCGCGTTTCATGAGCAGAATGGCCGGTCTCTTCTATTTGCTCGTCGCCGTGTGTGGAGCACTCGCCGTGTTCGCTCGCAGCGGTCTCATTGTCAAGGGAGACGCCGCGACAACAGCGGTCAACATCATAGCACATGAATCGAGGTATCTGTCGGCATTCGCGGGCGATCTCCTCGTGGTTGCGTCCTATGTCGTCGTGACGGCGCTCTTCTACCGCATGTTCAAGCCGGTAAACAGGAGCGTATCATTGACCGCCGCGTTCTTCAGCCTCACCGGATGTGCGATTCAAGGATTTGCACTCGCATTCCAGCTCGCTCCCTTGACCATCCTCGGCGGCACACAGTACCTGGGCGTATTCAAGGCGGACCAGCTTCAAGCGCTCGCGTACATGTTCCTGAAACTCTATTCGCAGGCGTACGGGATCGCTATCGTATTTTTCGGATTCTATTGCCTGCTCACGGGCTATCTCATCTGCAGATCGACTTTCCTGCCACGAGTTCTGGGCGGGTTCATGATGCTCGCCGGCTTGGGTGGACTGACATTTCTGTCGCCAACATTCGCCGCAGCGCACCTTCCATACACGTTGTTCGGTTCCGTCGGTGAGCTCTTGCTGACCGCGTGGCTGCTCGTGAAGGGTGTGGACGCCGAGAAATGGAGGCTGCAGAATGCCGCGGCGAGAGTGGCGGAGCCGTCCTAGCCGTGGAACAATGAGACACAACGTCGAGTTGGCCATCACCTCTCTGCTTTCGATCCTCCTGCTGACGTTTCACCTGACGGAGGACATCCAGGCCGGGATCGCCCCTGGAGGCATCCTGAACATGATCGGGGTGCTCATCCTGGTCGTATGGCTGTACGGAACGCTGGAGCTCGCGGGACG
>PLMM01000191.1 GCA_003142495.1 Gemmatimonadota bacterium
AACCGACGGGCTCATCGTCGATGAAGGGTCGTCGCACGTGCTCTCCTTCAACGGCGGCGCGAACAGCTCGACCGTCGTCGACGGTGCGACCGGCGCCAGCATCGCCACCATCCCGCTCGGCGGCCGCCCCGAGTTTGCGGCCTCCGATGGAATGGGCAAAGTGTTCGTCAACCTCGAGGACAGCAGCGCGATCGTCGAGATCGATTCGAAGCACAATCGCGTGGTGCGGCGCTGGGCGCTCGCGCCGTGCGAATCGCCGTCCGGGCTCGCGATCGATGTCGTGCATCATCGGCTGTTCAGCGGCTGCGAGAACAAGATGATGGCGATCTCGGACTATCGAACGGGCAAGGTCATCGCGACCGTGCCGATCGGCAGCGGCGTCGATGCGAATCGCTACGACCCCGGCACAGGGCTCGCCTTCTCGTCGAACGGCGAGGGGTCGATTACGGTGGTGAAGGAGGACTCGCCGGGAAAATTCTCGGTGCTGCAAACGATCTCCACCTCACCGGGAGCGCGCACGATGGAGCTCGACCGCGCCTCGCACCGGCTGTTCACGGTCACCGCGCGATTCGGGGCGGCGCCGGAGCAGCCGACGCCGGACAATCCGCGCAAGCGACCGCCGATCCTGCCGAATTCCTTCGTGTTGCTGGTTTACGGGCGATAACCACTCCACGGCCAGACGCGTAGCTTTTCCGCATGCGCGTGCTCCTGGTCGAGGACGACCGTTCATTGGCTGACATCATCGTCGCGGGGATGCGCGAGCAGCATCTCACGGTGCTGATAGCGTCGAGCGTGCGCGAGGCGCGCGCGCGCGCGGAGCTCGGCCACTACGACGTGATCGTGCTCGACGTGATGCTTCCCGACGGCTCGGGCTTCGATCTGTGCGCGTGGATTCGCGCGCGCGGGATCTCGACGCCGATCCTGATGCTCACGGCGCGCGACGCCGTTGATGATCGCGTGCGCGGGCTCGAGTCGGGCGCGGATGACTATCTCATCAAGCCCTTCGCCTTTCGCGAGCTCGTCGCGCGCATCCACGCGCTCGCGCGGCGCAAGCCTGCGATCGCCGCGACCGAGCACCACTTCGCGGATCTGCACGTCGATCTCGCCTCGCGCGCCGTCGTGCGGAATGGCGTTGCGATCCGGCTCACGGCGAAGGAGTTCTCGCTCCTCGAATTCTTCGTGATGCACGCGGGCGTCGTCGTCGACCGCGCGGCGATCACCGCGCACGTGTGGGACGAGAACCACGATCCGTTCACGAACGTGCTCGAGGTGCTCGTGCGGCGGCTGCGCCGCAAGATCGATGACGATTTCGATCCGCGGCTCATTCATACCATTCGCGGCGCGGGCTACCGCTTCGGGCCGTGACTCGAGCGTCGGGCGCCGGCGCGGGCGCGCCCCGGCCAACCGCGGCCGCAACACTCGCGCTCCGGCGGCTGCGGCTCCGCGTCACCGCGTGGTACGCCGGCACCTTCGCCATCGTCCTCGCGACACTCGGCGCTCTGCTCTTTGCGGCGCTGGCGCACGACGTGTCAGTGGAGCTCGGCTCGTCGCTGCGCGCGGCAACGAAGGAGATCGCGAGCGCGGCCGAGCGGCGGGAGCAGGAGCGCGCGGCTGGTGGCGCGGCGGCGATCGATGCCGTTGAGGAGCTCCACATTCCGGATCGACAGCTCTATCTCCTGGATCTTCGCGGACATCCGCTCTCACCGACGGTGGCCGATAGCCAGGTGCGCGCACTGGCGCTGAGCGCCGCGACCAGCGGATCGGCGACGAAGCGCTGGGATGCGCCCAACGATCTGACGTTGCAGGCGTACGCGGAGACGTTCACGACGAGCATTGGGGCGCGTTACGTCGCTGCGGCGGTCGTGAATCGCGACTCGATCGACGATCGCTACCAGATGCTGCTCGCGCTCGCGGGGGTGCTCGGCGCCATTGGGCTCGCGCTCGTTGCGACGGGTGGATGGTTTCTCGCGCAGAAGTCGGTGGCGCCGGTGGAGCGCTCGATGGAGCAGATGCGCCGCTTCATGGCCGACGCGGCGCACGAGCTCCGGACGCCGGTGGCGGTGATTCGGAGCCGCGTGGATGTCACGCTCGAGCGGCCACGCGACGCGGAAGCGTACGAGGCGACGCTTGCCGAGCTGCGTGAGGAGATCGAGCGGCTGGCGGCGCTGGTGAACGATCTCTTCACGCTCGCGCGCGCGGACGCCGACGAGCGGCCGTTCGCGCCGGTGAGCGTGCAACTCGACGAGATCGTGCTCGGCGCGGTGACGACGGCCGGATGGATCGGTGCGCGGCGCAGCATCGCGCTCACCGTCACCGAGGCCGACGAGGCGGTGATCGAGGGAGACCCGTCGCTGCTGCGGCAGCTCGTTCTGATCCTGCTCGACAACGCGATCAAGTTCAGCGAAGAGGGCGGCGCCGTCACTATTGGCGTGCGCGCGAGCGAGGGTGGAGCGTCGCTCATCATCGAGGACAACGGTGTCGGGATCGCCGAGGCGGACCTGCCGCACGTCTTCGACCGATTCTATCGCGCCGACGCGGTGCGCGGGGCGACCTCGGGCGCCGGGCTCGGCCTCGCGATCGCGCGATGGATTGCGGATTCGCACCGCGCGCGGATCGCTCTGGAGCCCGCACCAGTGCGCGGCACACAGGTGACGGTCACTTTTCCGGTACTGGTCAAGCCAGCCGCGATCGACCAGTGATCTCCGCGAAATTCGCGGTCACCATCCCGCAGACTCGTCGTGCACTCTAGAATTGTCCCAGCTTGCCGCGAGGATCGAGCAGGCGGTACAGCCCCGGGAGCAGCAGTAGCACGATGAGTCCGGAGAGCACGAATCCGCCGATCACCGCAATCGCGAGCGGTTGCATGAGTTGCGAACCCTGACCGAGTCCGAATGCCAGCGGTGCGAGGGCGAACGCCGTCGCCAGAATCGTCATCGCCACCGGGCGCAGTCGCCGGTGCGCCGCTTCCGCCCACGCTTCGTGCACCGGTATCCCTGACTTCAAGGCCAGCTGCGCTTCGTGGATCACGAAGATTGCGTTCTCGCCAACGATCCCCACCATCATGATCGCACCCACGTAGCTGGAAATGTTGAGCGTCTGTCCAGTGAGCAGGAGCGCGCCGAGTACACCGGCGAGACCCGCCATGGCGCAGAGCGTTGTCACCACCGGTGCGCGCCAATCGGCGAACTCGAATAGCACCACTACCGACACGAGCAGCAATCCTGCAAGCAGAACGTAGAACAACCCTCGGAATGACTGCTGCTGCTGCTCGTACAGGCCGCCATAGTCGATACGCATCCCCGGTGCGAGCTGTACGTCGCGCGCGATACGCTGCCGGATCTCCGTCATGGCGCTTCCCAGGTCGCGTCCAGAGAGCCTCGCGGTCACGCCGACATACGTTCTCAGATTTTCGCGATTGATTTCCGCTTCGGGCGCTCCCGTCGAAATCGAGGCGAGCGCCGAGAGCGGCACGAGTCCGGTCGATGCCGGGCCGGCCCGAATTTGGAGCGAGGAGAGCGGACCGTCTGTTGGAGCGAAGATGCGGAGGTCGTACATGCGATCGCCAACGCGAATCTGCCCCGCGACAGTGCCGGTGATCGCCGGCTCGACCGCGCTCGCCACTGCCTGAGTCGTGAGATCGAATCGCGCAGCCTCACGCGCATTGACGTGAACCTGCAACGCGGGGCCGGCGATCGTGATTCCATTGAAGACGTCTTCCACTCCCGACACCTTCGCGAGCAGCTGCGCAATT
>PLMM01000163.1 GCA_003142495.1 Gemmatimonadota bacterium
CCGCGGATGGGGAAGCCACTCGAGTACGACGGCGCGCACGCCGCAGCGCTTGCACCCAAGCCTCGCGCGCCGCTTGCGAATGCATGCGATCTCATTCCGCGTGCACGAGTAGAGCAGGCAATCGGCGCGCTGTCGGGCGAGCCGCAACGCGACACCTTGGGCGCGTCGTGCACCTACCGCGTTGCCGGAGCGAATGGTGTCCAGGAGTATCCGCTCGACATCACGTGGGTGAACGGAAGCAGGGAGCTCGCGATGATGAAGGGCAGCGTCGGCGCTGCCGCCCCTGCGCTTGGCCTGCCGGCCGGCGGGGCCGCGCCGTCGCTCCCGCCCGAAGCGCAGCAGATGCTCGGGCAAATATCGAAGATGACCGGCGGTGCCCTCGCCGCGCCGGCCTCGCTCACGCACGGACTTGCCACCGATAGCACACTCACCGGACCGTGGGACAAGGCGGCGCTGGTTGGCGGGAGCAGGCTCGTCGCGACGAGGCACAACGTGATGATCGAGCTGCTGCTCACCTCGGGCGACTACGACAAGGCGAAAGCGCTTCTCGCCGCCGCATGCGAGCAGCTCTGATGATGCGCACTCTCATACTCGCAACCTGCATCTCGGCTCGCGTGCTCTCCGCGCAGGCGCCGGACACGAGCGATGCCTCGATGACACTCTCGGTCTCGCCACAGGAGCTCGCGAAGAACGGCACGGTCGCGATCACGGGCCTCGCCTATCCGCAGCCCGGCGTGCGCATCAGCATGACGGTGACACCTCCGTCCGGTACGGCGACCACCGTCGATATCACACCGAATGCATCCGGTCACTACACGTCGACGTTCGTGAAGACTGGCGCGGAAGGAGAGTACAAGGTGAGCGTCCAGGCCGGAGCCAAGGGCGCGCCGGCACACGCGTCGTTCACGGTTCGCAGCTATCTCGTCGACATCGACGAGGACGTCGCCGACAACAAGGCGTTCTTGGAAGCGTCTGCGTCGTTCGTGTCTGACTTGAAGAAAGGGGTCGACAACATGCCCGACTCGCCCGCGCGCACGGACATGGAATCGAAGCTGTCGTCGCTCGACGAGGAGACGAAAAAGCTCCCCGACCAATCGGCGAAGCTCGCTCAGGCGCTCGCACACGTGAAGCAGATGATGACGGAGCGCCCCGACGCCGCGCCCGCGCTCCAGCCCTTCTTCGATCATCTCGCGCAGCTCGACGAGCGCGCGAAACAGGAACGAGTGGAGATCGACAAACAGATCGCGGAGAGCGAGAAGAATCTCGCAGTCTGCGACGCGATCGATCACGCCACCACAGGGATCAAGGCCGTTCCGCAGATGATCGCAATCGCCAAGCGCCCGTTCGACTTTGCCGTGGCGTTCTTCACGAACATGGCCGCTTCGGTGGCGCCGCCGGGCGCGGGAGGAATGATAGCGGCGGGCGGCAAGCTGACGTCCGGACTACCGAAGGCGGCGGGAAAGCCGAAGGAGGCGCTGGCAGAAGGCGAGATCGAGCTCGGATCAGAAACCGAAGTCGCTGAGCGACTCGTCGACCGAATTCCCGAGTCGGTGCGGAACACGCCCGCGTACAAGTTCGTCGTGGCCGAGTCGAAGAGCTTTCTACCGTCCGTCGTCGACGGCCTGGGAGAGAGCAATGGCTCGCTGCACCTGTTCAACATCGTGACCAAGCTCGCCGGCGACATCGCGGCGTACGCGAATGAGCAGCTGTTCGCGCAGTACTGCGAGAAGTTCGAAGGGTCGTTCACCGCCGCCATGGAAGCGCATTTTTTCGCCAAACCACAGCCGGATGGACGAACCCCCGAGTGGTGGAGCTATACCACGACTATTGCCGGGAAAATGGTCCTCCGATATCCGAAGACCGCCGCGGGAAAAGCCGTGGCGCTGAGCGGGCAAATCGAAGGCGGCGCAACGCGATTCACCTATAGGGAAAACGTCTTCGACGGCGATCTGTTCGGGAAGATGATGAAGGGCGGCGTCGTCGAACGAGTCGACATTCCGCCCGCGGCGACCGACGACGCGAGCGGAGGCATGGTCAACGCAATGACGTCGCCGACTGCGTTCTACATCCCGGTGACAGGTCAATTCGCAAACGGCACGATCACGCTCGTGCTCGGCGATGCGCGCTCCGACTTCAATCCCACGTACACGAAAGCTCACACTGCGTATGTGGTGACAGCGCCGTCGACCGTCATGCTCCCGGTGATGGGGCACTTCACCCTGCCCTACAAGGATGCGCACTGGATCGTGTACAGCGCGATGGACTTCAAGGATGGCGCGCCGGTGCTCTCCGTCGCGAGCGGCGCGAAAGCGATGAAGGTCGATCGCACATTCGACACCCAACATCCGGGAGCGCAGAACATGGGGCACTACACGATGCATCTTACGCTCTGCAATCCTGCGTGCAGCAAGTGAGGCGCGCATTGAAGGCGGCCCTGGCATGCGTGGCCGTGATGGGGATGTCGCTTGGCGAAACGCCGCGAATCCNNGTGAAGGATCTCACGATCGTGCGCGCGTGGCGCGGTGGCGCCGCGCAGGGTGACTACGAGGGCACGATTCGCGTGGACGCTGTGGACGCGCAATCGGTGACACTCATCTCGAGCGGCGCCGGCGTGGAGATCGACACGCGCATGTCGCGCGCAACGATGCGCGATGCGCGCATCTATCGCGAAGTATGGACCACCGCAGACCCCGAGGTAATAGCCGGCGCAACCAGCATGACCGTGTCGTCGGCATTGCTCAACGAGCTCGCGACGAAGGGAGTGACGAAGATGACGATCATCCCCAATACGGGAACGGGGAAGAGCGGATCGATGCTCGATCAGATGTCGTCGATATCGAAGGCGGTATTCTCGGACAGTACATCCACGGGCACGCCGTACACCGGAACGCTGCGCCGCGTCGAGTCGGGCACCGTGCCCTTCGCGCTGCGCATCAACGGGCATCCGGCGACGGTCACGGCCATCCATGCGAGCGGCAAGGTCGTAGCCGAGGGCGATGCGATGGACATCGAGCTGTACATCCTCGACGATCCTGCGCTCCCGATAGTCCTCGCCTCCGGCGCGGTTGGCGGCGAGGGCGGGCGCGTCATTAAGATCACGTACCCTGATTCCACCGCCACTTCAGAGCTGGAGCGAGCGCTCGCGAGCAAGCAGCCCGCCGAGATCTATGACATCTACTTCGACTACAATGCCGCGACGATCACACCGCAGTCGGAGCGCGCGCTGCACGACATCGGAGAGATCCTGCGCCGGCACGCTGACTGGAAGCTCGAGATAGTCGGACACACCGACAGCATCGGCGGATCGGGCACCGGCAATGCGACGCTCTCCGCCGCGCGCGCGACCGCGGTCAGGAACGCGCTCGCTGGGCGAGACGGCATAGCCGCCGGCAGACTCACCACACACGGCGCGGGCGGCAGCCAGCCAATCGCCACGAACATCACGCTCGATGGACGAGCGAAAAATCGACGCGTTGAGATCCGGCGGCTGTAATGCCGCCTGTGAGTGAAACTCGCCTACGCTAGAACAGCGAAGGCGAGTTCACTCCCACCCCTTCGGCCGTCTCCCTGATCAGCGAATCGACGACCGCCTTCAGGCTGCCAGTCTTCTCAAACACCGCCAGCTGCCGGTCCGCCGAGGTCCCCTCGTCGAGAATCTTGAACGCATACTCCACGTCCGTGCGGCTCCCGAGCTCGTCGAGCACGTCGTCGATGAACCACGCGATGAGCTCGCGCACGAGCTCCCGCGCGGGGTGCTCCTGTTCGCGCCCGAGATCGACGAGCTTTCCGTCGAGCCCCCAGCGCACCGCGCGCCACTTGTTCTCCTCGATCAACTCGCTGTTGTAGACGCGGAAGGTGATGTTGTCGCGCCGCAGCTTCCACAGCTTCGCGATGACCGCCTGGAAGATCGCCGCGACGCAGATCGCCTCGTCCACGCGCGTGCACACGTCGCAGATGCGAAACTCGAGCGTCGGATAGAGATGATGCGGACGCACATCCCACCAGATCTTCGAGCCGTCCGGAATGCATCGCGTCTGCACGAGCGTGTCGAGCAGATTCGTGAAGTCCGACCAGTCGCGGAACACGCGCGGCACGCCGTTGCGCGGGAAATTCCGGAAGACGATGCTCCGATACGACTTGAGCCCCGTGTTGCGCCCCATCCAGAAGGGTGAGCTCGTCGCGAGACAGAGCACGTGCGGCATGAAGTATCGCGCCGCATTCATCGCATCGATGCGGAACTCCGGATCCTCGATTCCGATGTGCACATGCGTCCCGAAGATCAGCAGCGACTGCGCAAGCTCCGCCATGTCGGCCTTCACGCCGATGTAGCGCTCGAGCGGCGTGATCTCCTGCGTCACCCAGCTCGAGAACGGATGCGTACCGGCCGCCGCCACGCGCAGCCCGCTCTTCGCGACGTGCGTGATCACCGAATGACGCAGCTTGATGAGCTCCGCCCGCGCCTGCCCCGGCGTGCTGCACACGTTCGTCCCGACCTCGACGATCGACTGATGCAGCTCCGGCTTCACCTGCTCGAGGATGATCCGATCGCCATCCAGAATCTCCTGAATGTACGATTTCAGCTCGCGCGTCTCCGGATCGATGATCTGATACTCCTCCTCGATCCCGATCGTGAGCGACGGAGCTTTCATCGACATGCAAACCCCAGTGGAAGACGGATGCTCATCGCGGCTCGATCACGTACGTCGGAACGTTCGACCCGCCACCCGCCGTGACGTTGAGCAGCGCCGCGGTGCCCAAACGCGTCATGCACCCCTCCACGTACGCGCCATCGACCGCGAACGGCGCCGTGTCGAGCATCCGATCGAAGATCTTGAGATCGCCAGCGATGACAGAAGGGTACGCCTCCGTGGGCAGCGTGATCCTGTCCTGCACGATATACGGCTCCTCGTTCGCCGCCGCGAGCCCCGCCTCCCACTCCGCGTCCGTCGCCTCCCAGCCAAGCACGATTCCCTTCCCGCCGTACTCGTCGTTCGGCTTGAGCACGAGTCGCTCGCGATGCGCACGGATGAACTTCGGCAGGTCCACCTCCTTGCCCCCGAACATCGTGTGCCGCTCCTCCACCACGCGAGTCCACGGAATGTGCGCCTCGATCGCCTCGGCCTCCTCCGCGCTGAACAACCTCGCGTTTCGCTCGTCGCTGAGCACCGCGAGGCTCGCCTTCTTGTGCATCAGCTTGCACGAGAACGGATTCACCATGCACACCGCACGGTCGCGCACCGCTCGGACCACCGGCCCGTCGATCCCGCATCGCTCGATCAGCTCGTGCAGCAGCACCCGCTTGTAGATGAGTGAGATCTCGAAGCCGTCCGACCACAGCTTCCCGCCGCGATACTCCACCTCGCGCGGGTCGACGATCTTGCACTCGAGCCCCTGACCCGCGAAGTAGCGCTCGAACAGCAGGAACTCGCTGTACGTCGGCACCTCCTTCCAGTCGAGAATCGCTATCCGCGGCCTCGCGCGCGCGCCCGACCACTCCTCATACGCGCCGAGCAGCGAGCGCAGCACTCCCGATCGCGCCGGCAGGGGACGCAGATGATGCGTGCGCTGGAACTCGCGCATCACCGGCATCGCCTCGAACACCTCGGTGAGCGCATCGTTATACGCCGCGCCCGCCGGCGTCTCCGCGTTGTACTCCGTGAAGCGCAGCCCCTTCCCGCCATCCACGAAAAACGCATCGAGCCGCGACGTCGGACTCGCCGCCGCGAAGCCCGGATCCACCGTCGCCAGCTGCTCCTCCCAATCCGTGAGCCGCAGCTGCGCGCGCACGCTCTCATCCGCCAGCGCCGCGCGATGCGCCGTCGAGAACGCGCGCAGCACGATCGCCGCCCGATCGCGACACAGCTCATACTCGCTCGGCGTCATCCACCTCGGCCGAAGCACCGTGCACACCGGCCGCCCGCCGAACGTCAGCCCGCGACGCTCGATATTCTCGTCGAGCCACGCCTGCGAGTCGTCGGCCAGCCCGCCCGCCAGCAGATCGTGATACTGCTCGATCGCGCTGTGCGATGGCGCCGGTGTCACCCTTCGCGCCGCCCAAGCAAAAACTCCCCACGCGCGATGTTCATCTTCCTCGGCTTCTCCTTCGCCAGGCGAATCGTCAGATCCGCCATGTGCTTCACGGTCCAGTCGAAGTAGTGCGGCGTCAGCGAGTTGATGTCCATGTCCGGCGCGGGATTCATGAAGTCGATCGCGTACGGAACTCCATCGCGCACCGCCCACTCCACCGTGTTCATGTCGTAGCCAAGCGCCCTCACGAGCGTGAGCGAATCCTTCACGACGCGCGCACCGAGCTCCGGCGAGAGATGATCGTGCTCCACGTGATATCTGCGCTCGCGCGGATCGTACTTCATCGGCAGCACCTCGGTCTGCCCGAGGCACAGGCACCGAATGTACTGGTCCCATTCGATGAACTCCTGCAGCACCATTGTAAGCTGCCCCGAGCCATCATACGCCTCGAAGAGCTCACCGAGCGTCCGGCAGATGTACACGTCGCGCCATCCGCCGCCGTGCGCATCCTTCAGCACGCACGGCAGTCCGATGTAAGCGAGAATCCCCTCCCAGTCGAGCGGATACACCAGGTTGCGCAGACTCTCCTGATGATGAATCCCCGGGATGTACTCCTTGTTCGGGAGCACCACCGTCTTCGGACTCGCGACGCCGAGCTTCGTGGCGAGCCCCGCCTCGAAGAACTTGTCATCCGCCGTCCACATGAACGGATTGTTGATCACGTTCACGCCCTGCAGCGCCGCGTACTTGAGATACGATCGATAGTACGGCACCTCGTGCGAGATGCGATCGATCAGCACCGCGTAGTCGGTGAGGTCATCCATCTTCGTGCCGCCCAGCTGCACGAGCTCCGCAGTCACGCCCTCGTTGCGATCGTTCACTTCCTTGATGAACGCAGGCGGAAAGCTCCACTCTCGCCCCACGATCAGCCCGATCCGCTTCTCCGTACCCGCCATGAGTCTTGCTCCCGGTCAGTCGCTTCCGCCGACGTACATGCGAACCATTCGCTCCCACCACGGCCAATCGTGTGCCCACCCATCCCATACGCGAAAAGCGTGCGGGATGCCCTTCTGCCAGAGAGAGCGTGAGAACGTCTCGTTGGTCCAGAACATCGAGTCGTCCCGCCCGATCGCGAAGATGATATCCATCCGCCGCATCGCCGTCAGACGCCCCTCGTCATGCTCGTTCGTGATGAAGTCCGCCGGATTGTTGAAGTAGACGGAATCGTCCGAGTAGCCGCCCGTCTGCTCCTTGATGTCGTACAGCCCGCTCATCCCGAGCACGCGCCCCACCAGCCCCGGATGCTTGAGCGCGAAGCTCATCGCGTGGTACGCGCCGAAGCTCGCTCCCGTCGTGATCAAAAACGGATTCGAGTTCATGTGCGTCGACAGCGGTAGCACCTCGTGCAACAGATATCGCTCGTACGCCTCGTGCCTGCGCGCGCGTTCCGCCGGATGCGTGTGCTTCGCGTACCAGCTCTCCGCATCCACGCTGTCCACGCAATACAGCTGCAGCCATCCCTTCTCGAGATGCTCGCCGAGCGCGCCAATCATGCCGCGATCCTCCCACTCGAAGAAGCGCCCCATCGATGTCGGGAAGACGAGCACGCGCGCGCCCGCATGCCCGAAGATGAGCAAGTCCATCTCCTTCCCGAGCGACGGGCTGTGCCAGCGACGCATTTCGCGATGCATCAGCGACTCGCGGGATAGAGAAAGTTGAGCATCGCCGGCGCCACATCTGCCCACGCGCGCTCCGTGTGGCCCGCGCCCTCGACCTCCTGATAGTGCAGCGAGTCGCCCACCGTCCATCCCTTCGCCACGAGCGCATCGCGCACACGCCGCGCCCCCGCCACCACGCCGTCGCCTTCCGCCGTCCCCGTACTCAGCCACACACGGAGCGGCGGCGCGGCATTGAGCGCGCGCACGCGCCGCACGATGAACCGGTTGTCCCACCACACACTTGGGCTGAGCACCGCGACGT
>PLMM01000097.1 GCA_003142495.1 Gemmatimonadota bacterium
TCCAGCTGCGGTGCCACCCAGATCTCGGTGGTCGACGTGGACGGGCTGTTTATCGAATGGCCCATCATGGTCATCTTCATTGTGAACGCCTGCGTGAGCTTGTACTTGTAGGTCGCGTAGCCATCGATCGGCTCGCCCGCGCCGAGATCCTGGAGATCGACCTTGATGTCGGTGAACTCCATCTTCGCGATTCCGCCGAGCGCCGCCTGCATGTCGTTCGCCGTCTTCCCCATCTCGGCGATGTCGATCACCGTGTATTGACGCTTGGCTGGATCGACGGAGGTGACGGTTCCCTTCGATCCGCTCGTGATCATGTACGTTCCCGTGCCCATCATGCCGCCGGGCGCCATCGACTCCGTGATGTCGAGGCGCGAGTTGCCGCCTTGGAACTGCCCGTGCGCGGACATGAAGTTCCGCGTCATGACCGTGCCGCTGCGATCCGGTCCCGTGCCCGTGGTCGACATGTCGTAGCTCAGCCCCTGCGCGCCGAGCACTCGCGTTGCGACGAGCGAGGTGACGAACAAGGAGCTGCGAATGGAGCGAGCGAGTGCAGAGTTCATCATGTGTATGGTCTCCAATGGTAGGCGAGCAACATCGATCAGACCTTCGAGAGCACCGCGCGCGCGAGAATTTTTTCCTGCTCGAGAACGTGAGGACCCTCGGTCGAGTCCTGCATGAGCTTCATCACATCCGCTATGATCTGCACCATCAGCGTGTAGTCTCCCTTGCGCGCCGTGAGGAGCAGCATGTTTTGCGTTGCCTCGTCGCCAACGCCCTCCACTGGCCCCGACGCGATGTGGAGCGGACCGCTCGGGCTCGCCGCGCCGGGTACCATCCCTGCCTCGAGCTTGCCGCCGAGCTTCGCGCCGCCGAGGCCCGCCTGCTGCAGCGCCGCGTGCTCCGCGGGACTCGAGTAGTCAGAGGGCTGGATCCACGTCAGGTCGAGTGACAAGCCAGTTGGATCCGTTTCGGTCGAGTAATGACAGCTGGAAGAGCTGCGCTCGCCGCTCGCTTCGGCCTTCGTGTACGATGTTCCGATCGACGCGTTCACCTCCTCCTTGGGCATCAGCGCGCACATCGAGATGGCTCCGGCCTTGGCAGACGAAGACGGCTGATTCTTTGAGTCATCTGCGGGCGCTCCGCCGGCCTTGCCGCACGCCACAAGCGCCAAAATAGAAGCGCAGCCGGCCGCGAAAATGACTCGCGAGCGACGCTCCCCGGGATTTCCTGCACTGCTGCGCCGTGTCATCGATCATCTCCTTCGACGTGAGGTTGGAAGCGAACGCGAGGGCTAACGATTCCGCGGGCTCGCCAGTACACTTGGAGCAACCTCGCGACCGGTGGTTACGCCGCCGATTCAGCACCGTTACCGCAGTTCGTAACGCCGCCGAGCCTCACGAGGCGTGGTTAACGGCCTCGCGCCCTCCTCCGGTGGTCTCGTCATGCTTCAGCTGCGGACTCTCGGACGACTTGAGCTGGTGTCTGGCGAGCTGACCGCGCTGCACGTCGCGGCCGCGCAGCCAAAGCCGCTCGCCCTCCTCGCCTATCTCGCGCTCGCGACTCCGCGCGGCCAGCATTCGCGCGACTCGCTCCTCGCGCTCTTCTGGCCGGAGCTCGGCGACGACGAGGCGCGTCGCGCGCTCCGCCAGGCGCTGCATCGTGTACGCTATCACGTCGGCGACGAGCTGCTCAAGTCCGAGCGCGAGGGGCAGATCGGCATCTCCGGCGACGGTGCGTGGTGCGACGCGATCGCATTCGAGCAAGCGCTCGATGGCGGGCGCGATGCGGATGCGCTCGCGCTTTACCATGGTCCGTTCCTCAATGCCGTGTTCGTCTCCGATGCGTCGCCGGAGTTCGAGCAGTGGGTGGATCTCACGCGCACGCGCCTCCGCGATCGCGCCGCGACGGCGGCGAGCAAGCTGGCCGAGACGGCGAGGCGCGCGAGCGAGCGAGCCGCCGAGGTGCGTTGGGCGACGCAGGCATGCCAGCTCGCGCCGGAGGACGAGGCGCACATCCGGGCGCTCATGACTGCGCTCGCGGCGAGCGGAGATCGCGCGGGCGCATTGCGTGCGTACAAGAGCTTCGCGGAGCTGATGGAGCGCGAGTACGACGCGGAGCCCACGAAGGAGACGGCGGCGCTCGCCGCATCGATGCGCGCGGCGCCGGCCCAGGCCGAGATCGCGCCAGCGATCACACCCGCGACGGCGATCACACCCGCGGCGACGATCATCCCGGCGGCGTTTCCGGCAGCGGCGGCGGTGATCGAGGCGGTGTCCCGCGCGTCTGCCGCTCCGCCGGCCGCGCCGGGTCGTATCGCGCGCTGGCGCTGGCGCATCGCCGCCGCGGCCGCGGCCGCGCTCATACTTGGCATCGTCCTCGCCGCACGGTCGAGGTCGAGCGCAGCAACGAACGTCGATCGGCTCCTCGTCGCCGACTTCCACAATCATACGCGCGACTCGCTTCTCGCCGGCGCGATCACCGAGGCGATGCGCGCGGATCTCTCGCAGTCGCGGCAGACGCGCGTAATGAGCCGCGCGCAGGTGCAAGCGGTGCTCGAGCATATGCGTCAGCCGTCGGGCGAGATCACGTCGGAGCCGATGATCCGGGAGGTGGCCGAGCGATACGGTGTGAAGGCGTTCGTCACGGGCGATGTCGCGTCGCTCGGTGCCGGCTACAGCGTGTCTGCAGAGCTCATCGCAGTGAAGAGCGGCGAGACGCTCGTCTCGGTGCGCGAAGACGCCGCGGACTCGAGCAAATTGCTCGCGGTGGTCGACAAGGTGTCGGATCGACTGCGTCGCGGCATTGGCGAATCACTCTGGACGGTGCGCTCGAGCCCACCGCTCGAGGACGTCACGACCTCATCGCTGCAGGCGCTGCGCCTTTACTCTCAGGCGATTCGCGTGGGCGATCAGGAGGGCGAAACGCATCGCGCGGTCGAGCTTCTACGCCAGGCCGTGGGGCTCGACACCACGTTCGCGATGGCCTACCGGAAACTGGGCGTCTACCTCAATGCGATGGGCGCGCACGCCGCCTCCGACGATGCGCTCGCGCGCGCTTTTCACAACCGCGCCCGCCTTCCCGAGCTCGAGCGTTACACCACCGCCGGCTCCTACTTTTCGACTGTCGGCCTGCCCGACAGCGCGATCGCGACGTATCGAACGTTGCTCGCACTGTATCCGACGGACATGAGAGGACTCGCCAATCTTGGCGGAGTGTTTATGGACCTTCGCGACTTTGCGCGCGCGGAATCGCTCTACCATCGTGCGATCGAGACCGATTCCTCCGTCGCACTTTTGTTCAACCATCTCGCGACGGCGCAGCTGAACGGCGGACGCTATGCCGATGCTGAGCGTACGCTCGTCGAGCGCGCGCGCCGATTTCCGTCGCAGCAGGACGACGGCATGATCGAGGTCGCGCTCGTGCTGCAGCGCGGTGAACTGGACAGCGCGCAGCTAAGCACGCAGCGCCTGCTCACCGACGCGGGAGCGGACGCCGGGAGCAGACTCGAGCCGCTCAAGATGCTCGGCACGCTCGCGCTCATCCGCGGTCATCTCGACGAGGCCGATCGCGACTTCGGGGCCGTCGAGGCGCTGCAAGTCGGTGAGGGGAGTGGTGGCGGATATCTCGAGGCGGCGGTCGCGCTGGCGTTCTCCGACATCTGGTACCGGCACGAGAACGCGAAGGGGCTCGCGCTCCTCGACGCCGCGGTCGCGCGCTATCCGCTCGCCTCGCTCGAGCCACTCGATCGCAACTATGCGACGCTCGCGTACGTCTACGCGCTGGGCGGACGCCCCGCCCGCGCGCGCGCGCTGCTCGCCGACGTTCGCGCGAACGAGCGGGTGCCGGGAACCACGCGCGGCGGCCTCGGCATCCGCGACGAGGGCACGTATCTGCGCGCGCTGGGCGCAACGGAGATCGCCGAGGGCAAGCCGGCACAGGCGGTGGCCACACTGCGTCAATCGGTGAAGCTCTACTTCTGCCCCACCTGTACCCTTCCCGATCTCGCGCGCGCGCTCGAGCTCGCGGGCTATCCCGACTCCGCGATCGCCGTCTACCAGCAATACGTCACGACGCCATGGTCCGAGTGGCAGAACGCGCTCGGCGAATTCCGGCCGACGTCGTATGAGCGACTCGCCGCGCTGCACGAGGCGCGCGCCGACACGGCGCAGGCGATCGCGGCGTACGACAAGGTGGCGTCGCTGTGGGTTACGGCGGATGCCGGGCTGCAGCCAATTGTCTTGAATTCAAGAGATCGCGCGACGGCGTTGCGGGCGCGCGCAGCGCACTAGCGGATCGACGCTTGGCTCAGTGAAAGTGGAGCCCGCTCGTGCCCGGATCGACCTCGGGTGCCGNNCCTCCACGGTGAAGCCGAGGGCGCGCAGCTCGTCCGGGAGCACCTCGCGGCCTTCCGCGGCCCGGGCGATCAGGACGCGCCCGCCATTCCCGGGACCGATCGCCGCGAGCGCCTCGACGGATGCCGTGATGAAGCCGACGAGCAGCACCGAGATGAAGAAGGCGCCATCGAAGGTGTCGGTGTTCTTCTCGGTGAGCCTCGCGAGCAGTGCCTCACGGCTGAGCGTTCGGTACTGCGCCATGTTGGTGGCGTCGGCGCTCATGATGATGAAGGCGAAGCCGTAGCCAACGAGCAGCACTGCGATCAGGCGCGCGATCGTCTTGCGCTTCATGCGAATTTGGCGCCAACGATACCGATCTTCATGCCACACCTCGAATCAGTGATGCGAAAAGGCGGGCAGAATCTTATGACGACGCCTTCAGTTCGGCTAGCGCATCACTGACTTCGCGGGAGCGAGGGCTTTGCGGGCGGCGTGCCGGCGCTGCCGAGTTTGTCGACGTCACGCATCCAGACCTCCAGCCCGCCGTCGGCGAGCGTGCGCTCGTAGCCGGCGACGAGCTGCGCATTGTACCTGGTGAGGTCGAAACGGAAAACGTCCTGCGGATCGAGATCGACGATCTGCATCTCCGCGTCGAGCATGAGCAGGCGGCCGAAGTGGAGGATGCCGCCCTTGTAGTACATGTAGTTCGGCGCCTTCGTATCCGGCGGCACGAGCGCATGCTCGCGCGCGTGCGGTGCGTTCGCGCCGAACAGCTGCACCACCTGGTCTCCATCCACGCGCACCGCGACGACGCGACCTTCGATGCTCGGCGGCGGCAGAATCTTCGCCGGGTCGAGGAAGATGTCGTTGTCGTGCACGGTGGCGCCGGTGGCGCCCTTGAGATCGAGCAGCTTCTCGAGCGAGAGCCCGAGGAACTTCATGATCTTCTCGCCGTTGAGCCCCATGATCTTCGTCTTCGTCGGATGGATGCGGATCAGTCCCTCGGGGGTGACATCCATGTTCGCCGTGATCTCGAAGTTGACCGTGATCCCCTTGTGCATGCGCCCGGTCTGCACGACGTGATCGCCCTCCGTGCGCAGATGCAGATGCGTGAGCGGTGACCCCGGGTAACCGAAGACGTACTTGTTGAGGAGCACGCTGAGGTCGAGCCCCGTCAGTCCGACCTCGGCGGTGTCGATGGCGATCGTGAATGAGTTCTTGTCATCGAAGAGAATCGGACCGCCTTCCTTGCTGCGCATCGTGCCGTCGAGCTGCCGAATGTGCAGTACGACGTTCGTGTCGACGTAGAAGTCGACGTGGCGCATCGAGACGCGAGTGGCGGCGTGCGCCGAGTCGCGGCGCGGAGCCGGAGCGGTAGCGGCTTCCTGCGCCGGCGTCGCCAGCGCGGACGACGTCATGTGCGCGATGTCGTTTTGTCGAGTCGGGCGACGTGGGGAGAGCGGTCCGAGCGCGAAGCAGACGCCCACTCCGAGGATGACGAGACCTATGGTACGTTCGTGCGAGACAAGCGACATGATCTAAGCCTTACCTGCGGGGCGACACGCTGTCAGCAATTCAGAGTGAATAGTGGCAAGTGGGGTGCCAGCGCATGGCCTGGCGCGCGCGGCGCTTCGCCGAATTGCGTTGCAATCCGCGCGAGTGCCATTGTGATAGCTATCGTGCCTCCGGAGATTGATCCTGGGCTCGACGCGCTCCTTTCCCTCAACCATCGCAATGCACTTTCAGCCCGTCGTCTTCGCGGTCGTCGTCGCGGTGCTCGTCGTCTCGCTCACCGCACTCGCGCGACGCCTCCCGATTCCGACGCCGATTCTGCAGATGCTCGCGGGCTTCGGCGTCGGGATGATCCCCGGCGTCACGGTTCCAGCGCTCGACCCGAATCTCGTCTTCTTCGTCTTCCTGCCGCCCATTTTATGGTCGGCGGCGATGTTCACGTCGCTGCGCGAGTTCAAGCGGAACATCGACAAGATCGGAACGCTGGCGATCGGGCTCGTGATCGTAACGACGGTAGTCGTTGCCATCGTGGCGCGCCATCTCTTTCCCGGCATCCCGTGGGCGGTCGCCGTCGCGCTCGGCGCGATCGTCTCGCCGCCGGACGCGGTGGCCGCCACCGCGATCGTGTCGAGGCTTCCGGTGCCGCGACGCGTAATCACGGTGCTCGAGGGCGAGAGCCTCGTGAACGATGCGTCGGCGCTCGTGCTCTATCGCACCGCCGTTGCCGCAGCCGTCACGGGACTGTTCAGCTGGGGCGAGTCCATCGTGCGCTTCTTCATCGATGCCGGGATCGGTGCGCTCATCGGGCTGCTCGTCGCGTGGCTGATCGTGCGCGCGCTTCGCCTCACGAAGGATCCGCTGGCCGAGGCGCTGCTCACGCTCGCCGGTCCGTACGTCGCGTGGTCGGCGGCGGAGTCGCTGCACGTGTCCGCGGTGCTCGCGTGCGTCGCGGGCGGAGTATATCTGCAGCAGAGTCTCTCGACCGCCGTCGGCCCCGCATCGCGGCTGCAGTCGCGCACGGTGTGGGAGCTCGTCGTCTTCCTCGTGAACGCACTCATCTTCCTCCTGCTGGGCGCGCAGTTCGGAAGCCTGATGGGGCTGGTGCCGCACGACGAGCTGCGCGCTGTCTTTCTCGATGGCGCGATCATCACGGTCGTCGCGATCGTCGTGCGCATCGTGTGGGTGCCGCTGATCACGGTGCTCCCGCGCATCAGCGCCGACCTGCGGCGGCGCACGCCCAAGCCGAACTGGAAGTCGCTCACGCTCGTCTCGTGGACGAGCATGCGCGGCGTGGTGTCGCTAGCGACGGCGCTCGCGCTCCCGCTCACGATCTCATCGGGCGAGCCGTTCCCGCATCGCACGGAGATCATCCTCATCACGATGTGCGTGATCGTGTTGACGCTTCTGGTGCAGGGGCTCTCGCTCTCGACGATCGTGCGCGCGCTCCACTTCGCCCCCGAAGAATCGCTTCGCGCCGAGGAGCGGCTCGCGCGGCGTGAGGCGACGCGTCGCGGTGCGGAGGCGCTCGAGGATCTCTCGCACGAGCCGTGGGTGGATCGGCGCGATGTCGAGGCGCTACGCGCGGAGCTGCGCGAGCGGTTGCGCACGAACGATCAGGAGGGCGGGAGCTTCGCTGGCCGTCGCCGCCTGCGGCTCGCGATGATCGCCGCGGAGCGGAAGATGCTGATCCGCCTGCGTGACGAGGACGCGATTTCTGACGAGGTGCTCCGCGCGCTCGAGCAGGAGCTCGATCTCGAGTCCGTGCGCGCGGGTGGCGGCGAGGGCGGCTAGCTGATCAGCTTCGGAAGCGCCTCGCGCTCGAGCGCGGCGGGAGTGCGCGTCGCGCCTTCCTCCAGACGCTCGGTGCGGCTGAGCCGCTCGACATCGATCGCGATGACGCCATCCGGACCGCTCGCGAAGATGCTCGCGAACTTCACGTCCCAGCGTATCTCATCCCACACGTAAGATGATCGGGTCGACACCCGCGTGGAGAAGGTCTCCTCGAGCGCGTTGACGAAGATCAGAAACTCCGCCTGCGAATCGTTGAGGCTCTCGGGGGTAACGCCGGCGAGCGGACTGTCGGCGGTGATCGGATGGACGACCGTCCAGTGCAGCGAGAAGAACTCGACGGAGTTTCGCTCGAGGGCGAGCTGATGAAAGTTGCGCGCGCGAGCGCCGTTGATGTTCTCGAAGCGAGCCATGCTCACGCGCGCCTGCACATCGCTGAGCTCACCGGGCTGGCTGTTCACGATGCGAAACATGAGCGCGCGCCCGCCCTCGTATGGCGCGATGATCGCGGACTCGCTGAAGGCGATGCGCATGCGCGGGCGCGTGAGCCGCGCGATGAGCAGGCCAAAGGCTATCACGAGCGTGACGGGTCCGACGAACGACTCGAGATTGGCGAGCCAGTTCGCGGTGGTCCCGTACGCGTGAATCTCGCCCGTGCCGGTGGTGGTGAAAATGCCGATGCTGTATGTGAACGCCTGCAGAAACGGGTCGGTCATTCCCATCACTTCCGTACCGCGCAGCGCGCCGTCGCCGAGGGAAATGAACGCCAGCGCGAAGATCCCGTTGAGCAGGAGGAGCGCGCCGAGCATCCAGAGGAAGAAGACGGTCCACGTCGCCTCGAGCGACGCGAGATAGAAGCGTGCGAGTCGCTGTGCGCCGAGTCCGTACTTCTTGGCGTTTGGGCGGCCGTCGCGATTCAGAAAGCGCCCGCGAACGTTCTGCGCCACCACGGATCCAAAGCCGAGGTCGGCAGGCTGGTTCAGCGGTGGTGAACCAGCCTGCCGACCTCGGCTTTGGA
>PLMM01000103.1 GCA_003142495.1 Gemmatimonadota bacterium
GAGCGGGCGGCTGCGGCGAGCCTTGCGTAGAGTCCTGCGCGGCGAGGGGCGCTGAGGCGACCACCGAGACGAGAAGCGCCGCGAGCAAACCGCCACGACGGAACGGTACGTTGCGCATGTGTAGACAGTCCTGTGTTCACAAGGGAAGAAACCCGCTCGCATTGCGAAGCTGTCACGCCCGGAGACCAGGGCATCACGAGCACCTGCGACCGAGCCGCTGGGCTACCCCCAGACGACGCCTGAAAGGGCGGAGGGTAACCGACGACGGCGTGCGGGGTTGGCGTGCCAAGTCCGCAGAGTGCGACGCGCTCGCGCGGCGGCCGTCATCCAAGGGCTGCGGGGTGAAGCGGACTTTCGCGAAGCGACCGCGTTGCTGGACAGCGCTGGGCGAGCGTAATACTATACCCCAGTATCTGAAGTAGGCGTCATGCTGGCATCGCGCCTCCTTCACGACGTCGCAATCGCGTAACGACGAGTCATGGCACAACCGATCATTCCGGTACGCGCTCCGACTCCCGTCGATTCCGCGAGCGAGCGGCCGCGCGTACCGCCCACGCCGCGCTGGGTCGACGCGCTTCTCCTCTGCGCTATGGCCGCCGTTGCGTACGGGATCATGCGCGCGGCGGCCGAGTGGCGCGCGCCGCTCTCGCCGAACGTGCAGGTGAGCCTCTCGGCGCGACTGCTCCCGTACTACGCTGGGCTGTCCACGCTGCGCATGACGATCGCGTACGTGCTCGCCCTCGCCTTCAGCATCGGCTATGCGCGCATCGCCGCCGGGAGCCGCGCGGCCGAGCGATTCATGCTGCCGCTGCTCGACATCCTGCAGAGCGTGCCGATTCTGTCGTTCATGCCCGGCGTCGTGCTCGGGCTCGCCGCGCTCTTCCCCGGGCGCACGCTCGGCCTCGAGATCGCAGCGGTGATTCTCATCTTCACGAGCCAGGCGTGGAATCTCGCCTTCAGCTTCCATCAGTCGCTGCTCACGATTCCTCGCGAGCTGAGCGAAGCGGCGGCGATCTACCGCCTCGGATTCTGGCGGCGCTTCACGCGGCTCGAGCTTCCCTTCGGCGCGATCTCGCTCATCGCGAACAGCATGATGAGCTGGGCCGGCGGATGGTTCTTTCTCATGGCGTCCGAGCAGTTCACGCTCGGCACGAACAACCTGCGCTTGCCAGGGCTCGGCTCGTACCTCGCCGCAGCTGCCGACGCCGGCGACACGCGCGCGCTCGTGCTCGGGCTCGCAACGCTGATCGCGGTGATCGTGCTGCTCGACCAGCTGCTCTGGCGCCCGCTCGTCGCGTGGTCGGACCGCTTCAAGCTCGAGCAGTCGGGCGGCGACGCGCCACAGTCGCGACTCCTGAACGCGCTGAGCGGATCGGCCATGCTCGAGTGGGTGAGCGCGCGCGTGACGCGCCCGCTCACGCGTACGCTCGATCGGAAGCTCGGCTCCTCGCCGCGCGTGGCGCCGCGGGCGCGAGCGCCGCACAGCGTGCTGTGGGCCCGACTCGCGCGCTGGATCCCGATGCTGCTCGTGGTCGCGCTCGTGATCTGGGGCTCGATCGCGGCGGTCGGCGCGCTCGCCGGACTGACCGGGCGCGATTGGCGATTCGTGCTCGTGAGCGCCGGCGCAACATTTCTCCGCACGACGATCGCGCTCGCGCTCGCCGCCGCATGGACGATCCCGGTGGGCGTCGCGATCGGCATGAGTCCGCGCTGGGCTCGGCGCGCCCAGCCACTCGTGCAGATTACCGCATCCGTTCCCGCGACGGCGGTGTTTCCCATTCTCCTGCTGGCGTTGCTCGCGCTCCCCGGTGGGCTAAACTTTGCCGCCGTCGCGCTCATGCTGCTCGGCACGCAGTGGTACGTGCTGTTCAACGTGATCGCCGGCGCGATGGCGATTCCCTCCGATCTGCGCGAGGTGGCGTCGAGCTATCGAGTGACGGGATGGCGGCGATGGAAGACGCTCATCCTGCCGGCGATCTTCCCGTATCTCGTGACGGGGATGATCACCGCGACCGGCGGCGCGTGGAACGCGAGCATCGTCTCCGAGTACGTAACCTTCGCCGGACGCAAGGAGAGCACGATCGGCCTCGGGTCGCTCATCGCGCAGGCGGCCGAGCGGAGCGACTTCCGGCTACTGCTCGCCGGTACGCTCGTGATGTCGGCAATCGTGATCGCGTGCAACCGGCTCGTCTGGCGTCGCCTCTACGCGCTCGCCGAAACCCGCTACCGCCTCGACTGATGAGCGAGACCATGGACAACGCAAGATGAGCGTGGCAGACGACGTGCTCGAGTCCGCGGCCCTTCTCTCCGCGCGCGACGTGATGAAGTATTTCGGCGACGACCGGCGCCCCGTGCTCGAGCACGTCTCTATCGAGCTTCGCGAGGGCGAGTTCGTGGCGCTACTCGGACCCTCGGGCTCCGGCAAGTCCACGCTCCTGCGCATCCTCGCCGGGTTGATGGAGCCGTCCGGTGGCGACGTGCTCGTGCACGGCTCGCCGCTCGTGGGGCCGAATCCGAATGTGGCCATCGTGTTTCAGAGCTTCGCGCTCTTCCCCTGGCTCGACGTGTTGCAGAACGTGGAGCTCGGCCTGCTCGCCATGAATGTTCCGGAGGAAGAGCGACGCAGTCGCGCCACGCGGGCGATCGATCTCATCGGCCTCGATGGCTTCGAGGAGGCGTTTCCCAAAGAGCTGTCGGGCGGAATGAAGCAGCGCGTCGGCTTTGCGCGCGCCCTCGTCGTGCAGCCCGAGGTGCTGTTCATGGACGAGCCCTTCTCCGCCCTCGACGTGCTCACGGCCGAGAATCTCCGCACCGAGCTGCAGGATCTCTGGCTGGCGAAGACGATGCCGACGAAGGCCGTCGTGATGGTGACGCACAACATCGACGAAGCCGTTTCGCTCGCGGACCGCATTCTCGTGTTCGGCGCGAACCCCGGTCACATCCGCGTGGAGCTCAAGGGACTCTCGCCGGCGGATCGCAGCGCAAAGAGCGCCGCGCGCGCGCGCCTCGTGGAGCTCATCTATCGCATCATGACGAATCCCGACGATGACGCTCCCGCGATCGTCGAGCAGAGCATCCAGGGACGCACCCGGCCGATCGCATCGGTGCGGGGCGCCAAGAGCACGGCCGCGACGCGCGCGCGGCGCTATCAGGTGCTCCCCGATGTGAGCATCGATGATCTCACGGGACTCGTGCAGTACATTGGCGGCATAGGCGGCCACGCGGCCGTGCAGGATCTGTCGCGCGACCTGCAGATGCGCGCCGACGATCTCCTCGCCATCATCGAGGCGACCGACCTCCTCGGCTTCGGCGCGCTGCAGGAGCGCCAGGTGGTGCTCACTCCCATCGGCTCTCGCTTCGCTGACTCGGAGACTGACGAGGAGAAGGCGATCTTCCGCGCGCAGGCGCTCGATCACATCGCGCTGCTGCATCACATCGTGCGCGACCTCACCGCCGCGCCGACGCATACGCTCGATGCCGAGGAAGTGATCGATGAGCTCGAGCACAGCTTCAGCGGCGAGGAGGCGCGCCGGCAGTTCGAGACGGCGGTGGACTGGGGGCGCTACGCCGAGTTGTTCACGTACGACGATTCAAGCGGTGAGCTGACGCTCGATGAGGAGCATCGGCCCGCTCGCTAGTCTCCGCGCATCGTCACGCTCGGATCCACTCGGGCCGCGCGCCGCGCCGGGACGAAGCACGCGGCTATCAAGCGCGGCGCGCATCAGAACGGCAGATCGTCGTCCTCGGTGTCCAGATTGCCCCGGAAGTCCTCGAAGTCGCCGCCCGCCGCGCCGCCCGTTGCCGCGCCGGCGCCCGCGCC
>PLMM01000316.1 GCA_003142495.1 Gemmatimonadota bacterium
AGAGATCACGAGTACGCCGAGTACCCCCGGCGCGCCGTCCAATCCGCTGCAAGTGTGGACCGCGATTCGTATGGCGGTCGCTTTTCAGATTGCGATCAGCCTCATCGCGATCGTCCGCACGCGCGTCGACAGCTCGGGGCTGTACGTGACGGGGGCGGTGCTCGGATTGACCGACGTGGATGCGCTGACGTTCGCCATGAACCGCGCAGCGGGCGACATCACTGCGGCCGTCGCGGCGCGGGCGATCGCGATCGGCATCCTCGCGAACACCATGCTGAAGATGGCCGCATGTCTGGTGTTCGGGAAAGCGCGCTTTCGCCAGCTCGCGACGATTGGCCTGGCCGGGCTGGCACTCGGCAGCGTGATCGGCCTCGTGTTCCTGTGAACGACGTGCCACGACGCTATGGGACGCCATGGAGCGGGAGAGCGGCGGTGTTCGGAGCGGCCGGGCGGGCTCGCCATTGACTTCTACTATATAACCATATAAGAATACAGTGTGAACAAAATCATGGCCCTCCTAACCTCCTCAGTCAACCGAGTCGTTCTCGCCGTCGTCATGCTCGGGGCCGGCAGCGGCGCGTGGCAGAGCGCGCGCGCCCAGCTCACGCTCGCTGTGGCTCTAGACAGAGCCGATCGCTCGGCGTACGGCAACCGCGTCGCCGTGGCGAACGCCGGCGTCCAGTCTGCCGCCGCACTCGTGCCACTCAAGGGCATCCTGCCGAGCGTTCGCTTCGAGGCGGGATACATTCGCACGACCGACCCGATCGGCGTCTTCGGAACCACGCTTCGTCAGCGGGCGATCACTCAGGCCAACTTCGATCCGCAGCGCCTCAACTTCCCGGGTGCCATCGGCAACTACCAGAGCGGAGTCGTCGTCGAGCAGCCGATCTTCAACGCCCCCGCGTGGATCGGTCGGCGCGCCGCAGTGCGTGCGGCGGACGCGAGCCGCGCCACCGAGGAGTGGACGCGCCTCTCGACACGAGTCGATGTGGTGCAGGCCTACTACGGTGCCGTCCTCGCCGCGGAGCGCGTGGCCACGCTCCGCGGCGCCGCGCGTGCGGCAAGCGCGCACCTGAAGCAGGCGCAGTCCATGGTGGCGCACGGGCTTGTCACCAAATCGGACGCGCTCCTGGCTTCTGTGCGTGCCAGCGACATAGATGCGCAGCTCGCCGAAGCAGCAGGCGCTTCGGCGTCGGCACGCCGGCTGCTCGCGGTGCTTCTGGGCCGCGACGGGGGCGAGTCGTCGCAGCTGCTCGAGTTGCCGGCGACGCTGCCGAGTGGCGATCGCATTCGAGCGGTGGTTGCGGCCGATACCGGGGCGATCGAGGCGACACCGCGCGCGGATGTGCGCGCCGCCTCGCGCGGGCTCGACGCCGCGCGCGCTGACGCGCTTCGCGCCCGATCGGTATTTCTGCCGCAACTCAACTCCTTCGCGCGCTACGACTGGAATTCGAGCGATCGCCCGTACGCCGGCGACCGCAATTGGACCGTCGGCATCATGGCCTCCTGGAATATTTTTTCGGGGGCGAGCGACCTGGGCGATGTGCAGGCGTCCGCGGGTCGCGCCGCCGCCGCGCAGGCGCAGGAGGAGGCGGCGCGCGCCAACGCCCATCTCGACGTCGAGCAAACACGCACGTCGCTCGACGTCGCGCTTACCCGACTGTCCATCGCCGAGCGCGCCACGGTGCAGAGCGCCGAGGCGCACCGCATCGTCGGTCGCAAGTACGAGGGCGGCCTCGCAACCGTGGTGGAGCTGCTCGACGCGCAGGCGACGGAGCTGCAAACGGCGCTCGCGCTCTCCCAGGCGCGGTGGAGCACCATCGCGGCGGCGGCGGATCGGCTGCGCGCGCTCGGACTCGACCCTGCTGCACTCACTGCGCTCGATGACACGGCCGCCGTCGCCGAGGCGGCGCCGGGAGTTCCGGCTTCCACTCAGAAGGATCGCACATCGACCGACTCATCGAGGACACCGTGAACGAGATATCACGCAGGGCCGCGCCTGCGATCGGCGCGTTGCTCCTCATCGCATCCGCGTGCTCGTCGCGCGAGCCCGAAGCGAAACAGGCAGCCGCACTGCGCATGCTAGGCACCCTCTTCACTGTCAAGGACACGAGTCTCCAGACGGCCTTCGAGGCCTCGGGAATTGCTGCGCCGCTCCGGCAGTCGACTCTCAGCACGAAGCTCATGGGGACGGTCCTGGAAGTGCTCGTACGCGAAGGGGATGTCGTTGCGGCAGGGCAGTCGCTCGTGCGGATTGACGCGCGCGATCTCACCGCGAAGCAGGAGCAGGCCGCCGCATCGATTGCCGACGCGGAGGCAATGCGCGGGGAGGCCGCCATACAAGCGGGGCGCATTCGTGCGCTCTACACCGATAGCGCGGCTACGCGCGCACAGATGGATGCCGCCGAGACGGGGCTTTCGCGCGCGGATGCGGGCGTGCGCGCGTCGCGCGCCGCCGCGGCGGAGATGCGCGCGATGAGCAGCTATGCAGTGGTGCGCGCGCCCTTTGCCGGCATCGTGACGAAGCGCTTCGTGGACCCGGGCGCGTTCGCGACTCCCGGCGCGCCGATGGTGACCGTGCAGGACGGGCGTCAGCTTCGCATCACCGTGAACGCCACTCCCGACATGGCGGGTGCGGTTCGGCGAGGACAGTCCATCACCGCCAGCATTGAAGGGCATGCGGTGAGCGCCCGCGTCGAGGGAGTGGTGCCCTCGAACGCGGGAAATCTGTACACCATCAACGCGCTGGTCGATAATCCGCGAGGAAGCATCCTCCCCGGCAGCACGGCGTCGCTGTCACTCCCTGCCGGAACGCATCCCGGAATCGTTGTGCCGGCGAGCGCCGTGACGCGGCAAGGCGATCTCACTGGCGTCACCGTGCGAACCGCGGCGGGGGATGAGACGCGTTGGGTGCGACTTGGGCAGAGTGTGGGGACGATGGTCGAGGTGACTGCGGGACTTCGTGCAGGCGATCAGATTGTCGTGCCGCCGCCTGGTGAGCCGTCGGTAGCCGAGAGAGATTGACGATGGGACTCTCCGGCCGCATCGCGCAGTCGTTTCTGCGCTCGAAGCTCACTCCACTCGTCACCTTCGCATCGCTGGCGGTCGGGCTCCTCGCGATTCTCGCGACGCCGCGAGAGGAGGAGCCGCAGATCTCCGTGCCGATGATCGACGTCATCGCCGCGCTCCCGGGCGCCGCTCCCGAGGAGGCCGAGAATCTCCTCGCGCGGCCGATCGAGCAGCGGATGCTCGAGCTCCCCGGCGTGGATCACGTGTACACGATGTCCGGCGACGGATATGCGATCGTGACGGTGCGATTCAAGGTGGGCGAAGATCAGGAGCGAAGCGTGACGCGGGTGCAGGCAAAGCTCGCCGGCGCGAGCGATCAGGCGCCCGCAGGCGCGTTGCCGCTGCTCGTCAAGCCTCACTCCGTTGACGACGTGCCGGTGCTCGCGCTGACGCTCCACTCGCAGGTGTACGATGCGAACGTGCTCCGGCAGGTTGCCATCCATCTCGAGGACGAGATCCGCACGGTTCCCGACGTGGCGGAGAGCTTCGTGGTGGGTGGGCAGCCGAAGGCATTCCACGTCACCCTCGACCCCGCGCGGCTCGCTGCGAGCGGGATCACTCCGGGAGAGGTCGTGCTCGCGTTGAAGGGCGCGAACGCGCGGCTGCAGGCGGGCGACCTCACTACCGCCGACCAGGTCTACCAGATCGATGTCGGGGCGCCGCTCTCCACGGTCGAAGAGGTCGGGACCGTGGTGGTGGGCGTGCACGACGGCGCGCCGATCGCCTTGCGCAACGTCGCCGATGTCACCGAAGGATTCGGGGAAGCGACGAGCTACGTGTCGCACGAGGGACGCACGGGGCCGGCCGAGCGTGCCGTGACGATCGCGGTGTCGAAGCGGAAGGGCGCCAACGCCACGGCGGTGACGCACGCGGTGCTGGAACGGGTTGCCGCGGCGAAGGGGCGACTCCTCCCACCCGACGTGCGACTCGACGTCACGCGCGACTACGGCGAGACCGCCGGCGACAAGGCTCGGGAGCTGATTCTGCACCTCTTCATCGCCACGATCTCGGTGACGCTGTTGATCTGGCTCTTCCTGGGATGGCGCGAGGCGGCGGTGGTGCTGGTAGCGGTGCCGGTCACGCTCGCGCTCACGCTGTTCGTGTACTACGCGCTCGGCTACACGCTCAATCGCATCACGCTCTTCGCACTCATCTTTTCCATCGGCATTCTGGTGGACGACGCGATCGTCGTGGTGGAGAACATCTATCGCCACCTCAAGATGGGCGACCGGACGCCGGAGGTGGCGGCGGTGGATGCCGTCGACGAGGTGGGAAATCCCACGATCCTCGCCACCTTCGCCGTCATCGCCGCGATACTGCCGATGGCATTCGTCTCCGGCATGATGGGCCCGTACATGCGCCCCATCCCGGTCGGTGCGTCCGTCGCGATGGTGGCGTCGCTGGCGGTGGCCTTCGTCATCACGCCCTACCTCGCCTACCGGCTGCTCAAGGGGCACGTGCATGCGGCACCCGCGCCGCACGACCCAACGCACGAACCCGAGGAGGAATCGCGCGTGGGCCGGCTCTATGCGCGCATCATGGTGCCGCTCATGGATCGTCGCGCCACGCGGCGCGTGTTCTACGGGGGCGTGCTCGCGATGCTGCTCCTCTCGATGGGGCTCGTGCTCGTGAAGGCGGTGAAGGTGAAGATGCTGCCGTTCGACAACAAGAGCGAGTTTCAGGTGGTGCTCGATCTTCCCGAAGGCACGACGCTCGAATCGTCGAATGCGCTGGGCCAGGAGATCGCGATTTATCTGCGAGGTGTGCCCGAGGTGAAGAGCACGGAGGTGTACGCGGGCACCGCGGCGCCATTCAACTTCAACGGACTGGTGCGCCACTACTTCGCTCGCAGCGGGCCAAACGTGGCGGATGTGCAGGTGAACCTGGTGGGGAAGGGCGACCGCTCGCGACAGAGCCACGCCATCGCGGTCGCGGTGCGTCCGGGCATCGACTCGATCGCGCGCCGCTACGACGCCTCGGCGAAGATCGCCGAGATTCCGCCGGGGCCGCCGGTGCTGTCGACGCTCGTCGCAGAGGTGTATGCCGCCGATGACTCGACGCGCATCGAGGCGGCGCGGCAGGTGAAGCACGTTTTCGAGACGACCCCCGGCGTCGTGGATGTGGACTGGACGGTAGATGCGCCGCAGCAGAAGCGCGTCTTCCGAGTGGACCGTGTGCGCGCCGCCGCCGCCGGCGCGAGCGTGGAGCAGATCACGCAATCCCTCTTCCTCGCACTCTCGGGAGCTCCCGTGGGGATCGCGTCCTCCTCGACGGCGCTCGAGGGGAGAGCGATCGTCCCGCGGCTTCCGCTTCAGCAGCGCTCGTCCGTCGACGCGCTGCTCGCGCTCCCGATCGCGACCTCCACCGGGCCGCAGCCGCTCGCACGCTTCGTCACCGTGCTCCCCGCAACGCGCGAGACGAGCCGGATTCGCAAGGATCTGCGGCCGGCGATCTATGTGACGGGCGACGTCGCAGGGGTCATCGAGTCTCCCGTGTACGCGATCCTCTCGATGAACAAGAAGCTCGACGACATCCGCGTGCGCGGCGCGCGGATCGCGCGCTACAACGCGGTGCAGCCATCGAGCCTCACGGAGACGGCGATCAAGTGGGACGGCGAGTGGCAGGTGACGATCGAGGTCTTCCGCGACCTCGGTCTCGCCTTCGCGATCGCGCTGCTGCTGATCTACGTGCTGCTCGTTGGATGGTTCCAGTCGTTCAAGGTGCCACTCGTCATCATGGCGCCGATTCCGCTGACGCTGATTGGAATTCTGCCTGCGCACGCACTGAGCGGCGCCTTCTTCACCGCGACGTCGATGATCGGGATGATCGCGCTCGCCGGGATCATCGTCCGTAACTCGATCCTGCTCGTCGATTTCATCCAGCTCGCGGAGGAACGAGGGCGAACGCTGCGCGAAGCGGTGCTGGAGGCGGGTGCCGTGCGCTTCCGTCCGATCGCGCTCACGGCGGCCGCAGTGGTCGTGGGCGGGCTGGTGATGGTGCTCGATCCGATCTTCCAGGGGCTCGC
>PLMM01000367.1 GCA_003142495.1 Gemmatimonadota bacterium
AAGTCGAGCCCGATATCGACCGCCCGGGCGGAGTGCGTGAGCGCGCCCACCGAGATCCAGTCCACGCCGGTCTCCGCCACCGCGCGCACGCTCTCGAGCGTGATGCCGCCCGAGGCCTCGACGATCGCCGCGCCACTCACCATCTCGACGCAGCGCCTCATCTCGCCCGGCGACATGTTGTCGAGGAGTATGACATCGGCACCCGCTTCGACAGCGCGCGCCACCTGCTCGCGCGTGTCGCACTCCACTTCCACCTGCATGCCCTTCGAAGCGAATTCTCGCGCGCGACGCACTGCAAGCGCGATGTCGCCGCCCACCGACTCGAGATGGTTGTCCTTGATCAGCACCGCCGCAGCGAGGTCCGCGCGGTGATTCGTCCCGCCACCGCACAGCACCGCGTACTTCTCCAGCGCGCGAAGACCCGGCGTCGTCTTCCGCGTGTCGAGGATCTTCGCGCGCGTGCCGCGCACCGCGCTCACGTAGCGCGCGGTGAGCGTCGCAATCCCCGACAGCCGCTGTACGAAGTTGAGCGCCACACGCTCGGCCGACAGCACCGCGCGCGCGCTCCCCTCGATTTCGAGCACCGACGTGCCCGCCGCCACGTGCGCGCCGTCGCTCACGAGCGCTCGGCATCGCGTCGCCGGATCGAGCAGCTCGAACACGCGCGCCGCGAGCGGAAGTCCCGCGATCACGCCTGCCGAGCGCGAGACCATGTCTGCTCGGGCGCGCGCACTTGCGGGAACCACCGCGAGCGTCGTGACGTCATCGAACGCGCGATCCTCATCGAGCGCCGCACGCACGAGCCGCTCCATTTCTTCCGCCGACAACGGAAAGACGAGCGCCTCAGCCACCGCGTGCGCCATACTCACTCGCCCATCGCGAACGCCGGCGCCATCGCCGGCGCGCCCCCGATCGAGATCATCCGCTCGATCGCGAGCCGCGCGCGATCGGCCACGTTCGCCGGCACCGTGATGCGATGCTCGAGAGTCTCGAGCGAGCGCTTCACCTTTGCCAGCGTCGTCACCTTCATGTACTGACACGACGCCCGCTCATCCGCCGCGAAAAACGTCTTGCTTGGATTCGCCTTGCGGAGGCGATGCAGAATCCCGACCTCGGTCGCGACGATGAACTCGCTCGCATCACTCTCTGACGGCCGGCGGATCATTCCCTCCGTCGACAGAATGTGCAGATCCTTGTCGTTCACCGCGCCCGCGGAGATTCCCTCGAGCACGCTCGTCGAGCAGCCGCACTCCGGATGCACGAGCATCTCCGCCTGCGGATGCGCGAGGCGCATGTTGTCGAGCGCTTCCGGCGTGATCCCCGCGTGCACATGACACTCGCCCATCCACACGTGCATGTTCGCCCTGCCGGTCATCCGGCGCACGTGCGCGCCGAGGAACATGTCGGGGCCGAAGAGCACCTCGCGATCTGCAGGGATCGAGTTGACGATCTCCACCGCGTTCCCCGACGTGCAGCAGTAGTCGGTCTCCGCCTTCACCGCCGCCGTCGTGTTCACGTACGACACCACGACCGCTCCCGGATGCTCGGCCTTCCACGCGCGCAGCTGATCCGCGGTCATCGTGTCCGCGAGCGAGCATCCCGCGGCGAGATCCGGCAGCAGCACCGTCTTGTCCGGCGAAAGTATCGCCGCCGTCTCGGCCATGAAGTGCACGCCGCAGAACACGATGACATCGGCGCTGGTGCGCGCGGCCTCGCGCGAGAGGCCGAGCGAGTCGCCGACGACATCGGCGACGTCCTGCACCTCGGGGCGCTCGTAGTTGTGCGCGAGGATGACGGCGTTGCGCTCGCGCGCGAGCGCACGAATCTCATCCTGCAGCTTAAGAACGTCGGCAGCTGCGCTCATGACGCGACCCTCCGCGCCTTCTTGCCGGCGCCGAACTGCACGTGGCGATCGGCCCACACGCTGCGTGGGAGCGGGAAGTCACTGCGATAGTGTCCACCGCGCGACTCCTCGCGCATGAGAGCGGACTTCGCGATCAGCTGCGCGGTGAGCGCGAGGTTGTGCTCCTCGGTTGCGCCCGCGGGCAGCTCGGCCACGATCGCGTCGAGCGCCGCGAGGCATTCGCGCAGCCCCGTTGCCGTGCGCTCGATCCCGGCGTGCTCCCACATCAACACTCGAATACGCTGCGCCGCATCGCGAGAGATCGCGCGATCGGGCGGCGTCGGCACTCGCCAGCTCTCGAGCACGGGCTCGTGCGCGAGCGGCTCGAGCTGCATCACATCGTGCGCCACGCGCTCGGCGAACACCAATCCCTCGAGCAGCGAGTTCGACGCCAGGCGATTCGCGCCGTGCACTCCGGTGCGTGCGACCTCGCCCACGGCCGAGAGTCGCGGGATCGTCGAGCGGCCCACGAGATCGACGACGATCCCGCCCATCATGTAGTGCGCCGCAGGAGTGACCGGGATCGGCTGCGTGCGCGGATCGATGCCACGCTCCATGCACACCGCGAAGATGCCGGGGAAGCGCGTGGTGAACTGCTCGCCGAGGCGCGTTGCGTCGAGCGTGACGCCGCCGGTCGCGCGCTGGGCGTGCAGCACCGCGCGCGTGACGATGTCGCGCGGCGCGAGCTCGGCGAGCTCGTTGATGGCCGGCATGAATCGCACGCCGTTCGCGTCGAGAAGCAGCGCGCCTTCGCCGCGCACTGCCTCGCTGATGAGCGCGAGCGGCGTCTCGTTCGTGTCGAGCGCCGTTGGATGGAACTGGACGAACTCCATGTCCGCGAGCTCGGCGCCCGCGCGATGCGCGAGCGCGTAGCCATCGCCGGTGGCGACGGGCGGATTTGTCGTGCGCAGATAGACCTGGCCGCACCCGCCCGTCGCGAGCACGGTGGCGTCCGCGATGACCTCGAGCGCGTGCCCGCGCTCGCTCACGCGCGCGCCGGCGCACGCGCCGTTCTCGATGATGAGGTCGAGCGCGCGCGCATGCTCGATGATCGTGATGCGCGTGTCCGCGCGCACGAGCTCGACCAGCGTGCGCACGACTTCCGCGCCCGTGCGATCGCCGCTCGCGTGCACGATTCGTCGCTCCGAGTGTGCGGCCTCGCGACCCAGGAGATATTCGCCGAGCGGCCCGACGTCGAAGTGCGCGCCGGCCTCGGTGAGCTCGCGCACCCGGCTGGGTCCTTCGCTCACGAGGACGTCGACGGCATCGCTATCGCAGAGAATGCCGCCGGCGGCGAGCGTGTCCTGGCGATGCAGCGCGGGCGAGTCGCCGGCGCCGAGCGCGGCGGCGATCCCGCCCTGCGCGTAGTTGGTGGAGCTGTCGAAGAGCGTGCGCTTGGTGAGGAGGACGACATCACCAGGATTCGCGCATTGCTCGGCGGCGCGGAAGGCGGTGTGCAGGCCGGCGATGCCGCTGCCGATTACGAGTACCCGCGCGCGAATGCGCTTTGAGGCCGTTGCGTGTGACATGTACAGCTCCCATTGGTGACTTGGTTCCTCGCTGAGGGGCCGGTTGGGAAACGCCTTGGTTCGTCCGGTGCGACGAACCCTCCCAGCGAGTACAGCAGATCAGTTGTGTTGCTGCATACTACACTAACAATAACGAATGGTGCGTAGCCGCCGTTGGACGTAACGGGCGCCCGCGTGCGGCTGGGGGATCAACAGGCGGGCGATCGCCGAAGTTCCAGGCCGGCTACTCCCCGTACCGATCGTGATAGCGCACCCAACCCATTCCGTGGGACTCGTTGCGTCCCAACGGAGTCATGTCGAGGAGATTGTAGGTGTTGAGGAAGGTGTCGACGCCGCGCTGATAGGTGGAGTACGTGTGGAAGACGTCGTCGCCGTCGCGCGAGAAGACGCTGAAGCCAGGCATGTCGCTCGCCGCCTGGGGAATCTCCTTGCGCCGGCGCAGCTCGGTCACGCTCTCGTAGTTGTACTCCTTGTTGCGCTCGTCGTCGATCGTGACGTGGAAGTCGTAGTTGAAATCCGATTCGCCCGAGGAGAGCCACGGAAAGCTCCAGCGCATTCGTGCCTCGAACGCTTCGAGCTTCGCGAGCGGTGCGCGCGAGATCGCGGCGAACGCGGTGTCGGCCGCAGCGAGGTGGACGAGGCCGCCGTCGACGTTGTCCATCACGTACGAGCAGTGCTTGCATCCCTCGCTCCACGCCGGCGCGAACATGAAGTGGTAGACGACGAGCTGTTTGTGATCACCGAACAGGTCGCGCAGCGACACCCGACCGTTCGGTCCTTCGAATGTGTAGTCCTTCTCGACGCGCACCATCGGCAGCGTGCGGCGCTGAGCGCTGAGCGCGTCGCGCGCGCGCGTCAACTCCTTCTCCTTCGCGAGCAGTGCCCGGCGGGCGGTGAGCCATTCTGCGCGGGATACGACAGTTGATGATTCCACGTTCGACTCCTGTGAAGTATTCGGTGCGGTTGCGGCAACACGTGCGTGCCGTTTCAGGGTGATGACCAGCGCGGACAGTCCTGCCGACGACGTGGTGCCGGCCGCGGCGAGCGCGAGCGTCGAGATGCAAATGGGACAGAACATCACGCGGCCGTGACTACGCGCCCGCGGCGAGATAGCCGCTGAGTCGCGTGTGGAGCTGCCCCTTCCACCCGTTGGTGTTGCCGAGCAGGGCGGCGGTGCGGCGCGCGGCGGCGAGTCCCGAGAAGCCGGTCTCCACGACGCGCAGCAGCGTGCCGCCGTCAGGGGTGCTCTCGAGCGTGAACGTGACGAGTGTGCGCGGCTCCTTCGACATGTCCACGCTGGCGTCGGTGGCGCTGGGGTGCCAGCGCCACGCAAAGCGGCGCTCAGGCTCCACGGTCTCGATCGTCACGTCGAACGAATGATGCTCGTGTTTGGGAATCGTGAAGCGGCCCTGCACGCGGGCGCCGGGCGCGATGGTCGCGCCCGTGAGGTCGACGCCGAACCAGGCGCCGAGCTCCGCTGGGTTTGTGAGCGCGCGCCAAACGCGCGCCTGCGGCTGTGGCAGACGCACCTCGTCTTCGATGCGGTCGGTGGAGTCGGCTGTCGATGCGATCATGGGGTTATCCGGTTGAGGTCAGTCATTGCGCGCGAGGTGCCGTTGCAGCGACGCGAGCCTGCCGCGCCAGAATCGGCGATACGGCGTGAGCCACGCGTCGAGCTCGGCGAGCGGCTCGGGCGAGAGAGAGTAGATGCGGCGTTGCGCGTCCACGCGTGCCTCGACCAGTCCGGCGTTGCGGAGCACGCGCAGGTGCTTCGACACCGCTGGCTGGCTCATGTCGAGCGCGTCGACGAGCTCCGTGACGGTGTGCTCGTCGTCGCGCAGGAGGTCGAGCATGCGGCGGCGGCTGGGGTCGCCGATGACTTCGAAGAGCGTGGACATGGCGTGAATATACTAAGTGGGTTATATGCCTGTCAAGGCATAAGATGCGGAACGGCTTTCCCCCCGCATGCCCTGCGACACCCTTCATCGTCGAGCGCGAGACAACAGATTTGCTTTGCCACGTATCGGTTCACCACTCTCGCCCCCGGTCCCATGCGTCGATTGACGATCACGTTCATCCCGCTCATCTCCGTCGCGCTTGCAGCTTGCGCCGCGTCCACGACTCCGCCCAAGACGATCACCACCAGCGCGTATTTCTGGCCCGCGCATCCGGTTGGCTCAGTGCACACGCTGATGCCGTCCCCGACGACGGTCGTGTACGGCGGCTACGATCCTGCCGCAGCGCCGGCGTTACGCGTGGCGTCCGGCGACGAGGTGATCGTCGGTGCAGTCTCGACGTGCGGAGCCAGACTCCTCCAACCGGGCGTGGACACGGGTACGATCGAGCCGGCGTACCGAGCGATCGCAGACGCCGCACGCGACTCCACGCTCCGCCGCGGCCCGGGTGGGCACATCCTCACCGGCCCGATTTACGTGGACGGCGCGGAACCGGGCGACGTGCTCGAGGTGAGGATCGAGTCGATCGCGGTCGACCTGCCTTATGCGTGCAACGGCTTTGGACCGCGCGGCGGCTTCCTGCCCGAAGACTTCCCGGGCGAGTCGCGCATGCGCGTGATCCCGCTCGACCTGCAGCACATGGTGGCGCGGTTCTCCGATTCGCTCGGAATCGCGATTCCGTTGCACCCGTTTTTCGGGAGCATCGGCGTCGCGCCGTCGCCCGAGCAGGGGCGCATCAACAGCGCACCGCCCGGCACGCACGCGGGGAACCTCGACAACAAGGCGCTCGTCGCCGGAACGATCCTCTACATCCCGGTGCACACGCGCGGCGCACTACTCGAAATCGGCGACGGCCACGCGGGGCAGGGCGATGGCGAGGTAGACATCACGGCGCTCGAGACGTCGCTGCGCGGCAAGTTCCAGCTCATCGTTCGCAAGGATCTGCACTTCGACTGGCCTCGGGCGGAGACGCCCACGGATTGGATCGCGATGGGCGCTGACTCCAACCTGACAGTGGCGACGAAGATCGCCACCCGTCAGGCGATCGCACTACTCGGCGACACCTACCGTCTGTCGCGAGAGGATGCCTACCAGTTGCTGAGTACGGCCGGGGACGTGCGCATCACGCAGCTCGTGGACGGCACGATGGGCGCGCACGTCATGATTTCGAAGCGCCTGTTCGCGGGGCGGCCGCTCGACTAAGCCAAGCCCGCCACTGCGTCGCCGATCCGCGTGACTGCCGCATCGAGGTCCGCCTGCGCAGACGCGAAGGACAGGCGCAAGCACCCTTCGCCGCGCGAGCCGAACGCCGCTCCGTCGATGGCCGCAACTCCATGATTCTCGAGCAGCCGGTCAGCGAAGGCCCGCGAAGTTAGACCGCGCGCCGTGAGCAGGGCGGAGAAATCGGGAAATACATAGAACGCGCCGGCCGGAACCGGGCACTTCACACCCGGCAGCTCGTTCAGGCCGCGCACGAGCAGATCGCGCCGCGCGCGATACGCGGCGACCTGCGTCGCCACCATGTCCTGCGGTCCGGTCAACGCCGCGATCCCCGCGCGCTGGATGAATGGCGGCACGCAGGTGTGGCCGTTGACCGACATGGTCACGAGCCGCTCGACCCACGGGCGCGGCACCACGAGGTAGCCGAGCCGGTAGCCGGTCATCGCATATGTCTTCGAGAAGCCATCCACGAGCATCGTGCGTGACCGTGCGCCATCAAAGGCGGCGATGCTGGGCGCGCGCCCACCCTCGAATACGAGGCGCGAGTAGATATCATCGGTGACGACCCGCAGATCGTGGCGCGCGACCAGCTCTGCGAGCCGCGCCATGTCGGTTGCATCGAGCGCGCCGCCCGTCGGATTGTTCGGCGAGTTGAGACAGAGCACTCGCGTGCGCGGGTTGATGCGCATCGCGATGTCGTCCACATCCGGCGCGTTGTCAGCATCCAGTGCGTAACCCACCGGCACGCCGCCGGCGAAGCGCGCCATCGACGGGTAGATCGGAAAGCCGGGATCGGGCACGAGCACCTCGCTCCCGGGCTCCACCGTCGCCATCATCGCGTAGAACACTGCCGTCTTCGCGCTCGGCGTGACGATCACCTGATCGGCGCTGGCGTCGATCCCGCGCGAGCGCACGTCGGCAGCGATTGCTTCGCGCAACTCGGCCAGCCCCTGCGGTGCCACGTAGCGCGCGTCTCCCGCGCGCAGGGCCGCGACGGCTGCGTCCACCACATGCGCGGGCGCATCCACATCCGGTGCGCCGAGCTCCAGGTGTACGATCGAACGGCCGGCGTGCTCGAGCTCCATGGCGCGGCGGAACACGTCGAGCGCGCCCTCACCGGAGAGCTGATCGACCCGCGCAGCGAGTGATGGAACGTCGTCGTACGAGGCGGGCGAGGCGGATGGCAGGGTGTGCGTCATGTGCGCCTCAGAGAAGACTCTTGATCCAGCCACCATCTACTGGAATGGAAGCGCCCGTGGTGTAGCTCGCATGCGCGGAGCAGAGGAAGGCGACCATCGCTCCGAACTCCGCCGGCTCACCGAGGCGACCCATCGGGATTTGACTTTCCCACGCGGCGAAGGCCGCATCGGGCGTGGTACCCTGGAGCGACGCAGTGCGTGCCGCGAGCTCCTCCACGCGCGCCGTGCGCGTGAAGCCGGGCATCACATTGTTCACCGTGATGCCGTGTGGTGCGACCTCGTTCGCCAGCGTGCGCGCGAAGCCGGTCACCGCAGCGCGCACGCTGTTCGACAGGATCAGGTTGTCCACGGGCTGCTTCACAGCAATCGACGTGATATTGACTATCCGTCCCCACCGCCGCTCACGCATTCCCGGCAGCACACCGCGCACGAGCTCCACCACACTCGTGAGGTTGGCGCGCACGGCCGCGTCCCATGCCTCGCGCGCATGCGACTCGAACGGACCTGCGGGCGGTCCGCCGCCGTTGGTGACGAGGATGTCGACGCGTCCAAACTCCCGCTCGGCAGCCGACAGTACGGCGTCGATGCCCGCCTGCGTCGCGACGTCGGCTACGACGTCCACCACGCGCACACCGGACTCGCGGCGGATGTCCGCGGCCGTCGCGCGCAGCGCCGCCTCGCCGCGCGCGCAGAGCAACATCTCCACCCCCTCGGCCGCGAGCGCTTCGGCCGATGCGCGTCCCAGCCCGCGACTCGACGCGACAACGAGCCCGACCTTCCCCCGGATCCCGAGGTCCATCGCTATTTTTTCACGTTCGAATGGAAGTAGGCGTCGGTGTGGTCGAGCCAGTCCTGTCGAATCGGGCTGAAGATGTCCACGTCCAGCGTGTTTTCGAGCGCCTCGGCCATATGCGGCACGTTCGAGGGGATATGCAGCACCTCGCCCGCGCGGACAATCACTTCCTCGGCGCCATCTTCCCCGATCCAAAACTTGAGCGCCCCCTCCACGATCCAGGTGATCTGCTCATTCTCGTGCGAGTGCCGCGGGACGATGCATCCCTTATTGAGGTAGACCTGCGCGAGCATCATGCGGTCGCCCGTGACGAGGCGGCGCGAGAGCTGGTCGGTGACGGGTTCCTTGGGGAGGTCGGTCCAGCGGAAGTGACGAACGGTGGTGTGCGAGGACATGGCGGCGGGGTTGAAAGCGAGAGGGGAGGCAGCCACGCGGATGCCCCTGTACTTACGGTACTCCTACGCGTTACGGATTGCGAGTTGGCAGCGTTGGCGCACGAAGACGCCCCCCATCCATGTTGCCGAGCACTACGGCGGCGTTGCGCTTGAGCCCGCGCAGCTTCGCTCGCTTCATCGGGGAGTTACGGAACGCCGCACGATACCCCTCGTCGTCCAGCGCAAAAATCTCCGTCGCCAGCTCGCGCGCGCTCTTCCCCGCGATGATCTCCCGCGCAGCAAATGGACTCCCCTCCGGCAGCGCGCGCGCGAACTTCTCGTTCCACGGGCACACATCCTGGCAGATGTCGCATCCATAGATCAGCTCCCCGATCTGCTCGCGAAACTCTGCCGGGATTTCTCCCTTCGCCTCGATCGTGAGATACGAGATGCACTTCGTCGCGTCGAGCACGCGCGGCTCCACGATCGCCCCCGTCGGACACGCGTCGATGCAGCGCGTGCATGTGCCGCAGTGATCGCTCTTGAACGGCGCGTCCGGCGCGAGATCGAGCTCCAATAGTAGTGCGCCGAGAAAAAAGAAGGAGCCGAGCTTCGGGTGGATCAGATTCGTGTTCTTCCCGAACCAGCCGAGTCCCGCGTGGCGCGCGAGATCGCGCTCGAGCAGCGGCCCCGTATCGACGTACGCGCGTCCCCGCACTTCGCGTCCCATCTCCGCGGCGATCCACGCGTGCAGCTCGCGCAGCTTCGCATCGAGCACATCATGGTAATCGTCGCCGCGCGCGTATCGCGCCACCGGTCCCGACGGCTCCGCGCCGCCGTAATCGAGTGCGACCACGATCGCGCTCGTTGCGCCCTCGTACGGCAGTCTCGAATCGCGACACTTGTCCGCCCACTTCGGCAGATAGTGCATCTCGCCCGCGTATCCGCGCGCGAGCCACTCCTCGAAGTGCGGCGCCGTCTCCACACGCCCAAGCGTCGTGATCCCGACGAGATCGAAGCCAAGCCCGAAGCCCTGCGCGCGAATTGACTCCTCGAGCGAGCGCACGACCGCTTCCGGCGCCGCGATCACTGCGGGCGCACCGCCCAGCGCGCGTATCGCTCCACATCCTCCGCCGGCGCCACCGCATCGTAATCGCCATACGCGGTGTACATTCGCCAGCGTACGTAATCGCGCGGCGGCAGCGGCAGGAACGGCGGCGTCGCGTACCAGCCGCGCTTCCGAAAGCGCCAGGCCACGCGCACGAGCGCCACGCCCAGGCTCGGGCTTAGCAGCGAGCGCGCGGTGAGCGCGAGCACGAGCCGGCGCCAGGTCATCGCGTCGGCGGCTGGTACGGTGTGATTATTCATGCGATCCAACTCAATCTCGCGGAGCCGCGGTGTTCTATCAACTAATGTCGGTTACGGGCGCGATTCTCGTGCTCATCGGGTTCGGCGCGCTGCAGATGGGGAAGCTCGACCGCCACGATCGGTGGTTCAACGTCTTGAACCTCGTCGGCTCCCTCCTCCTCGGCGCCGTCGCCGTGCACGACCGGCGCTGGGGCTTCATCGGGCTCGAGTTCATCTGGGCGGCGTTCTCGGTGCCGCCGCTCTTTCAGAAGAAGACGGCTTAGTACTAAGAGATCGAGCGCGTCAGACGAACGACACTCCATCGAGATCTCGCGCTGCGGGGATCCCCAGCGCCTCGAGCGCGCTCGGCATCACATCCGCGGTTCGGCGTGGGGTACCACGAATCGGCTTGCTGGTGAGCAGCGGCACGAGCATGTGATCGCGATGGAGCGATCCGTGCGTGCTCACGTGCTTGATCGGCTCCCACTTCTCGCGAAAGTCCCACGCTGGCGCCGCCGAGACGATGATGTCGCCCGCGCGTGCGCTCGCCGCGAGCTGCGCGATCTGCACCACTGCGTCGGGATAGTCGCCGCGAGCGAGCGCATCGTACGCGTCGAGCGTCGTGACGTGCTCGAGCTCGCAACCGGCGCCGAGCGGGTCGCCGCTTATGGTGCGGTAGGAGACGCGGCCATTCGCGCTCGTGATGAGAGCCGAACCGCGATCGCGCGATCGTACTTCTGCGCTCGCGTCGCCATCGGGAAGGATCACGAAATCCACGGACTCTCGCGCCAGCAGCGTGCGCGCGAGCGACTCCCACTTCTCGCGCAGCGCGCTCCACCCCGCGCGCTCGCGGCGCTCGAGCTCGACGTAGAGATGCGCCATGGCGTTGCCGCCGACCATCACCGCGACTGCTGCGCCGCGCGCCAGCAGCCAGGGGTGCGCGAGCACGCGATGCCCGCTCTCGCGCACGAGC
>PLMM01000093.1 GCA_003142495.1 Gemmatimonadota bacterium
GCCCCGATCCCGAGCGCGACGAATGCCACTGGGTCCTGCCAGGCTCGCTCCTGGCCGCGCGTCGCGCCGAACGCGAGGCCGCCCACCGCGACGGCGACGCGCTGCGCGAGCTCGCTCTGGTCGAGCAGCTCCGCCGGGCCGGCTGTGGACGCGGCGAGCGGATGCGCACCGCCCTCGCTCTCGTCGAGCGACACGTTGCGGTCGACGCGGCGACGACGGATGATGTCGAGCGCGGCGGAGATGGCGGCGCGGCGAACATAGTTGGCGGAGAGGTCGAGCAGCCCGTCCTTGCGCGCGCGCCAGAAGCGCACACGCAACTCCTGCAGCAGCTCGTCGATGTCCTCGCGATGGAGACCTCGATCGTGCCCGATGCGTCCGGCGAAGCGCGCAAAGCGCATAACGAGGGATTCGAGCTCGTCCGAGATCGAATCGCGCGGGGGCGTCATACTCCATTTTAGCTCGCCCCGCTGGTGGAGGCCACCAATGGAGGGCCACGTCATCAGGCTATCGAAGTCCAGCCCGGGCGGAGGTGCGCACGTTGTTTGAGGCATCCATGAAGAAACGCCGGATGTCCGCTTATTGTCTCACATTGCGCTATCGCTACTTGTCCTTGCTGTCGACGTTGCCGATGACGTGCACCTTGAGCCCCTCGACGACATCGTCCGACGGATTGAGGATCAGCCGCGAGCCCTCCGGCACATCCGCCAGTACTTCGACGTCCGCACCGAAATCGCGGCCGAGCACCACCTTCACGTAGTGCACGATATCGTCGGGGCCGACCATCGCCACCTGTGTGCCCTCCGGCCGGAAGACGAGGGCGCCCGAGGGCACGCGCACCGGCGTCGTTCCCCCCGAAAGATGAAAGTGCACCTCGCCGAACATGCCGGGGAGAAGCGCGCCGTCCTTGTTCGGCGCATCGACCTCGACGGTCAGCGTGCGCGCAGCGGCATCGAGCGAGCTCGAGGTGCGCATGACCGTGCCCTTCACCGTGCGGCCTCCATCCGGAAGCACGATGTCCGCCTGCTGCCCGATGGTGATCGCCGCCACCTGCGCTTGCGGCACGCTCACCATGATGCGCACCGTGTCCGTCTGCGCGATGGTGAACAACCCGCGCGTGCCGGGTGTGGTGGCGGGCGCCACGAGCATCCCCACGTCGACGTTGCGCGCCGTCACGACACCGGCAAAGGGCGCCTCGACATTGGCGTATCCCTTGAGCGATGCAAAGCGCCCGACGTTCGCGTGCGCGGCGTTGACAGTCGCGCTCGCGTCGTCGTACGCGCTCTGATGCTCGTCGAGCTCCTGCGCGGAAACCGCGCTGTCCTGCTCGAGCCGCTTCCACCGATCGAGATTGCGCCTGGCGAGCGTCTCGGTCGTTTTCGCACGCATGAGATCCGCCTGCGCCTGATCGTACTGATGATCGATGTCCGGCGTCTCGACGACGGCAAGCAACTGCCCGGCCTTCACGCGCGAGCCGATGTCGGACGTCCACCGCTCGACGTAGCCGTTCGCGCGCGCGTACACGTTGGTCTCATGCAGCGCCTGCACGGTTCCAGTGAGCGCGAGATCGCCCGCCGCAGTTGCCCGATGCGCCAGTGCAACCGTCACACGCACACCCGAGAGACTGTCCTCGCGGGCGCTGCGATCGAGCGCATTCGCGCGCCGCACCCGCGGCACCGCACCCGCAACCACCAGCACCACAATCACCGCCGCCGCAATCGAGATCCGACGCACACCGGCGCTCATGCCTCAGCTCCAGCCATTGTCCCGCCCTCCAAAGAGTGCCGCTCAACCTTCGTCGCGGGAACGCGCCCGCGAATCATCGCATATACGACGGGAACGAAGAACAGCGTCGCGAACGTCGCGACCAGCAGCCCCCCGATCACCGCACGACCCAGCGGCGCATTCTGCTCGCCGCCCTCACCCAATCCGAGCGCCATCGGCAGCATGCCGATCACCATCGCCAACGCCGTCATGATCACGGGGCGCAAGCGAGTCGTCCCCGCATCGAATGCCGCCTCGAGCGCCGAGCGTCCGAGCGCGCGCTGATCGTTCGCGAACGTCACGATCAACACGCTGTTCGCCGTCGCCACGCCCATCGCCATGATCGCGCCCATCAACGATGGCACGCTCAGCGTCGTCTGGCTCAGATACAGCATCCACGCGATCCCGGCCAGCGCGGGCGGAAGCGCCATGATGATGATCAACGGATCGGTCCACGACTGGAAGTTGATCACCATCAGCAGATAGACCAGGAGGATCGCAAACGCGAGGCCGCCGCCCAGCCCGAGAAATGAGGATCGCATGCTCTGCACCTGTCCGCGCATCGCGATCGAGCTCCCCTTCACGAGCGTCGGCGTCACCTCGGCCACGATCTTGTCGATGTCGCGCGCGACTCCGCCCAGGTCGCGCCCCTGCACGTTGGCGTAGACATCGAACACCGGCTGCACGTTGTAGTGATTGACCACCGCCATCTGCGAGCGCCGCTCCATCGTCGCGACGTTCGAGAGCAGCTCCGGCCCCGCATTCGACGAGATCGGCGTGCTGCGCAACTCGTCCATCGTGCTGAGCTGCGACTGCGGCGTCTGCACCGCGAGCGGATAGTTCACGCCGTTCGCCGGATTGATCCAGAAGTTCGGGCTCACCACGCCGCTCGAGCTGACGCTCACGAGCAGGTCGTTCGCAATGTCGCGCTGCGTCAGCCCCATGGCCTGCGCGCGCAGCCGGTCGACGTTGAAGAGCAGATCGGGCGCATTCATCACTTGATGCACGTGCACGTCCACAGCGCCCCGCACCCGCACGACCCTCGCCGAGATCGCGCGAGCAGCCGCGAAGTTGGCGAGCTTGTTCTGCCCGACCACCTGAATGTCGATCGGCGCCGGCAGCCCGAAGTTCAGAATCTGCCCGACGATGTCCGCGTTCTGAAAGAAGAAGGTGATCCCCGGATACTGCGCGCGCAGCTCTTTCCGCAGCTTCGCCACGACATCGGCCGTCGCCATCTGCCGATCCGGCGAAAGCGTCATCAACAGCTCGGCGTCCGCCGTCCCGATCGTCGGATTGTCGCTGAAGGCCAGGTTCGTGCCGCCCGCCGCAATTCCTATGTTGTCGAGAATCGTCTGGATCTCGTTTGCCGGCAACATCGCGCGCGTGCTCTTTTCCACCGCCGCCACGATCTGCTCCGTCTGCTCGAGTCGCGTGCCCGCGGGCGCGCGCATGTGCAGGCGAATTTGCCCCGCGTCGACCACCGGGAAGAAGTCCTGCCCGATCACGGGGATGAGCAGCGCGGAGAACACCA
>PLMM01000094.1 GCA_003142495.1 Gemmatimonadota bacterium
ACGTCTTCCACCCCCGACACCTTCGCGAGCAGCTGCGCGATTTCGTCTGCTTTCCGGGCCAGCGCCACAGGATCATCACCGAAGATTTTTACGTCGATCGGCTGCGGAGTGCCGCCGGTGAGGTCTCCGATGTTGTCCTCGAGCAATTGGCCAAAATCCGTATGGATCGCAGGCTCGACCGCCGCGATTCGGTCACGAAGCTCGTTCGTGATCTCGTCGACCCCTCGCCGCTGGCGGAGCGGAGCAAGCTTGATGACGTAGTCCCCGCGATTCGGCTCCGTGATGAAGAAGCCGAGCTGCGCTCCCGTGCGGCGCGAATAGCTGTCGACACCGGGAACCGAGTCGATTACGCGCTCGGCCGCGCGGAGCATCGCGTCCGTTTCCGTGAGCGAGGTTCCCGGCGGCGTCCAATAATCGAGAATGATCGAGCCTTCATCCATGCTCGGCAAAAAATCCGTTCCAATGCTTCGGTATTGCAGATACGTCGCGGCCAGTAGCGCGGCCGTGATGCCCACCGCCAACCAACCGCGGCGGACGAAAAGGTCGACGACGGAACGATAGCCGCGAGTCGCGCGCGCGCCGACTTCCCTCGCGAAAGCTGTTACGTGCTCCCACGTCGTAGGCTGCTGGGAGACGTCTGGTCCGGGGACATCGAGGGCGGCGCTCGCAGACGCGTCGTCCGCTGTCGTTTCAGCTTCGGACGGCTGTCGCCTGCGCTGCAAGACACTCACGGCCACGGGGACTACGACGAGCGCGACCACGAACGAGATCACGAGTGCAAGGGCCATCGTCAGCGCCAACGGCTTGAAGAAAGCGCCAACCACGCCGGAAAGTAGGGCGAACGGAAGCAGGATCACGATGGTGGAGAGACTCGATCCGATGAGCGCCGGGCGGAGCTCCGCCGCACCGCTTTCGGTTGGATCGTCCGTCAACGCCCGTCTGTGATGCGTATCGATGTTCTCGATTACGACAATCGCATCATCGGCAATGAGACCGAGAGCAGCGGCGATGCCGGCGAGCGTCATCAGATTGATCGTCTGCCCTGCGATTCCCAGCGCGAGCCCCACGATTGCCACCGTGATGGGGATGGCAGCCACGGCAATCAGAGTGAATCGCCAGTTGCGCAGGAACAAGAGAAGAATCACCGCCGCCAAAACTACGCCGATGATGATCGCGTCGCGCGCACCCGTGACCGAGTCGGACACGAACCTGGCCTGATCATAGAAGTTGCTCCAGCGCACTCCTTTGGGCAGCAGATCGGGCTGACTTCCGAAGAGTTGCGTTATGCCGTCGGCGATTGCCACAGTGCTCGCGGACGGCTGGCGAACGATGTTGACGAGCACCGCGTTCTGGCCGTCCGCCGTGGTTCGCACATACGAGATCGCATCGGCGACGGCGACTTGTCCGAGGTCGGCCAGCGTGGCGGGGGAGCCGCCCTTCACGGGCACTGCAATTTGCGCCAGCGAGTCCAGCCCGCTCACTCGACCCGTCACGAGTGTCAGGTACAGCTCGTGGTTTCGCTCGGTGAGTCCGGTCGACACTACGTCATTGTTCGCCTCGACCGCTTGCACGACATCCGAGATCGCCAGCTGTCGTCCGACGAGCGACGCGCGGTTGAGCCGAACCTGGAACTCCCGTTGCCGTCCACCCTGAATCTGCACCTGCGCAACGCCGGGGATACGCACGAACGCGGGCTTCAAGGTGTACTGCGCGAAATCCCAGAGCTGGGCCTGCGTGAGCGTCGACGATGTGAGCGCGTATCCCTGGATCGGAAAGGTCGCGGTGTTCATCCATTCGACCTCAATCCGCGCCTGCGGCGGCAGATCGGGACGGATGCGCTGCGTCTCGGCCTGCACTCGCGCGAGTGCTACCTGCATGTCCGTGTTCCACGTGAACTCCGCCGTCATCTCGGATGATCCGCGAGCAGTCGTGGAGCGAACGATGGTGATGCCGGGAACGCGAAGGATCGCCTCTTCGAGCACGCGAGTGACGGTCGGCATCATCTGAGCTGCCGGCTCGTCACCGACGTCGGCGATGACCTTGACCTGGGGAAAGGTCACCGATGGAAAAATCGCGGATGGCAGGGAGGCCGCCTCGTACGCTCCAGCAACGGCGAGAATGACGAGAAAGAGAAAGAGTCCGGCAGCCCGCTGGTGCGCACTCGCTATGAGCTTCATTGGTACGGCGACGGCGCGCGCTCGGGCGCGATCGTGGTCGAATCTGCGGGCGCCTCAACCACGCGACTACCGTCGGGCAGCCCGACCTGGCCGGATACGATCACGCGAGTGCCCGGCGCGAGAAGTGGCGCAGAGATTTCAGCTTCGGTGCCCTGCTGCACGCCGACCGAGACCGTCGTCCAGTGCGCGCGCCCATCGGGTGAGACGACAGCGACGCTGGACGTGCCGTTCACGTCATCGCGAAGAATCGCGGCAGTCGGCACGATGATCACATTCGATCGTTCCCCCACGTCGATGTGCGCGGTCCCGAAGAGCCCGATCGGCATGGCAGCGTTTGACATGTGCAGGTCGATGCGCACGGGCACGCTCATAGTGCTCGTGTCTGCCGGCAGAAATCCGTGAACTACTCCGTCAACCGCGACGACGCGGCCGGGCGCATCGATGGTCGCGCGCTGGCCCGGCCGGATTCGCGCCAGATCTCCTTGCGGGATGTGCGCGACGAAGACGATCGAGTTGGCAGTCGCAATACTGACGATGCTGTCGCCCGGGCTCACGAGATCACCCTGACTCGCTCCGCGCGAAATGACGACGCCCGCGCGCGGCGCGCGCAGTACTGTTTGCACCAGGCTCGACTTCGCGAGCTCGAGCGCACGGATCGCGTCGCTTCGCTCCGCGGATGTCCGTGCCTCGCGCTGCATGACCTGAGCTCCATTCAGCGTCGCCTGGCTCGTCTGGTTGACAATGGCACCAATCTTCTGACCGCTCTCCACCCGATCACCGATGACGACAGAGAGCGATTCGAGCGTACCAGCGAACGGCGCGCGCACCTTCTGCACGTCGAGCGCGTCGCTGCGCCCGGGACCACTCACGATGACCGCGAGTGTTCCCCGGGCGGCCAGCGCCATGTGTACGGGCGTCGCAGCACCCCCGCTATCCGATGCCGCATCAGTACCGGCTCCTCGCTGCGCGGCGGCGACCGAATCCGGCGTGCCATTTGTCGCCGCGCCGCGCGAGCAGCCGGCGAGCACGCTCATCAGCACACCCAGCAGCACGCCTCCCAGCACGCCGTTCGAAAGCAATGCTATCACGCGTCTCACGGAGTTCCCCATCGCACGAGATTCGCCTCAGCCTGTCGATAGCGAAGAATGGCATCGGAATACGATTCGCTCGCGTTCACCCACGATGCAAAGGCATCCAGCACTTCCAGGGCGGTTGCAGCACCACCGTTGTACATGCTCGCCGTCTGGAGATACGCATCGCGAGCGAGGGGCACGCTCCGCGCCCACAGCTGCACCTGCTGAAAGGCCCGCGTTCGCTGCGCGTCGGCCAGCTCCCACGACAACCGCGAGCGTCGGCGAATCACCGTCTCGGAGCCTCGCGCCTGCTGCGTCAGCAGATTCGCACGCTCGAGACGCGCTCGAAATGCGCCGCCGTCCAGGAGCGGCCAGCTGAGCGAGAACATTACGGCCCCGCCAAATCCGCTGCCGCTGAATGGGCCGGTTCCAGGATTCGACGAACTGAACGTCGGGATGACGCCAATACCCGCGGTTGCCGAAAGTTGCGGTCGTCGCTCAGCCCGAGTCGCCACGACCCCCAAATCGGCGATCGCCCGATTCGCCGCGGCCTGCTGCAATTCGGGCGTCGCGAGCCACGGCGCCGTATCCGATGGCGCCGTCGGCGCCGGCGCAGGGAGCGGCACGAGCGACAATGGCATCCGCGGATCCCTGCCGAGCAAATCATTCAGCTGGAGGCGCGCCTCATCGCGCGCTCGCTGCGCGTCGGCGAGAGTCGCCTCCTCCGTTCCCAGCCGCACACGCGTCGTAAGGACATCGCTTCCAACAGGCTGACCAGCGGCCAGGCGCGCTTCGATCTGGGTTAGATAACTACGGAGGCGCTCGATTCCCTGCTCACGTATACCGATGTCATCTTCCGCCTTCAGGAATTCGGCAAAACGGAGCCGGACCTCGAGGTCGAGATCTTTCTGCGCGATTCGATATCCTGCTCCGGCCACGCTTACTCGAAAGCCGACGGCGCGCAGGTTGGCGCGCCGGAGTCCTCCGGAATACAGCGTATCGCTACCCACCAGCTGAAGCAGCCCCTGCGATGTCGTGTACGCGAGGGGCCCGCCGAGATTCGCGCTGCTCTCGAGCGAGAGGGACGGCCACCGGCTGGCACGCGCCTCGCGAAGCTGCGCCCGCGCGATGGCCGAGTCCAGCGCGGCGACCGGCAACTGCGCGTTCGTCGCGCGCGCAAGCGCAAGCGCCTCGTCCAGCGCCAACGGCGGCGTGACGTCGTTTCCATCCGATTGCTGCGCCAAGATTCGCAGCGGGCACGCAGTGCTGGCGATCACGCTCACGAGACCGCAGAGCAAGCTCAATCGCCATCGTTGTCCCTGAAGTCGCGCGTGTGTGGTCGGCAAGTTGCGTGGAAATGAAGTCGCGCGACAATGCACCGGCAAAATCTCCGTCGCCGAAGGAATGTCCCGTAGCGACGGATTGGCGAAAAAGCTACGGGATGAAGCTGACCAGCGGATTACAGCGGCATTCAAGGAACGACGTCTACTTCACGAATTTCTACTTCTCGAGAGCTGTACTCACTCCTCGCGTCACGGATGCGACATGGACAAGCTACAACTGACCGCCAGGCGCCGCCGGCCTCTACCGCTCTTCGCCGTGCTCATGGCATTCGCCGTCACCTCGGCGCGCGCTCAAACGAGCGACTACGGGCAACCTGCGCCGGACACAACGCAGCACGCCCGACTCTTCACGCGCGCCGACGCGCTGATCCTGGGCGGATTCATCGCAGGCGCGGCGGCGATAAGTCCGTTCGATCGCCAAACCGCCAACGAGATTCGCGAGCCCGACGCACAGTCGTCCCGCGTTGCGTCGCACACCGCGAATGTCTTCAATTTCCTCGGCAGTCCCGGGACGCTGCTCGCGGGAGTAGCGCTCTACGGAGTGGGCCGGATCGGACACTACGAACGAATCGCGGACCTGGGGCTGCACGGCACCGAGGCAATCGTCGTGAGCGCCGGGGTCACCTACCTCATAAAGGGCTTCGCTGGACGCCAGCGCCCTCGCCAGGCCGGCGTAAACAATCCCGATGACTTTTCGTTCGGTGGAGGCTTTGCACCTGGAGGCGGGTCCTCGTTCCCCTCCGGTCACGCGACCGCCGCTTTTGCACTTGCAACGGTGGTCACGATGGAAACACACCGCTCGTGGCCCCATTCCACCTGGTACGTGGCGCCGATCGCGTTCGGCGGAGCGACACTCGTGGGCTTCGCACGTCTCTACACAAACGCGCACTGGGCGAGCGACGTCATCATGGGAGCCGGAGTCGGCACACTCACGGCACTCAAGGTAGTTCGTTTCAACCACGTTTCGAACGCGAACAATCGTGTGAATCGCTGGCTCCTGGCGGCGATACCGGCTCCGGCGCCGGCGCTGAACGGCCGGGGCGCCATGCTCGTCTGGTCGTTCGCCCTACCGCGCTGAGGTCGTGGGAACGAACAGCTCGTTCGTTCCCACGCCGTAGACGTCACCTGTGTCGAGCAGCACGATCCCCTCCTCGAGCGCCGCGTGAATCGTCGCGATCCCCTCGTTCCGATCGGCCGGACCGTACAGATCGGACATCCCCTCTGCAGTGGCGCCGAGCGGACGGGTGTGCACGACAATACATGGATGCGGTTGTAAGCTGCAGCTGTCGAAGTGATCCCGTCTATTTTCGAAGGAGCACGCATGCAAGACAATGCCTCTCGACCACTGGCGCTCGTCACGGGCGCCTCGAGCGGCATCGGCGCCGATCTCGCGCGGGAGCTGGCGCGTCACGGGCACGATGTAGTGCTCGCCGCCAGGCGCGCGCCCGAGCTCGATGCGCTCGCGACGGAGCTCCGCACGCTCGGCGCCAAGGCCACCGTGATCACGAAGGATTTGAGCGTGCCCGGCTCCGCGCGCGAGTTCGCCGCGCAGATCGAGACGAGCGGGATGCACCTCGATGTCCTCGTGAATAACGCGGGCTTCGGCGACGTCGGTCCGTTCGCGAACGAGGATCCCGATCGCATCGACGCGATGATCCAGCTCAATGTCGCGCAGCTCACGGCGCTCACGCGCGCGATTCTACCCGGGATGGTCACGCGAAGGCGCGGGCGCATCATGCTGGTGTCGTCGACTGCCGCCTTCCAGCCCGGCCCCAACATGGCCACCTACTGTGCAACGAAGGCGTACGTGCTCAGCCTCGGCGAGGCGATCGCGCGCGAGCTTCGCGGCACCGGCGTCACGGTGACGACGCTCTGCCCGGGCGCGACGCACACCGGCTTCGCGGCGGAATCGGGAGCCGCCGCGCTGCCACTGTTCAGCAGCAGTCTCGTGCCGAAGATGACGTCGGCCGAAGTCGCACGCGCAGGCTACCAGGCGATGATGAAGGGGAAGCCGGTTCTGGTCACCGGCATCATCAACAAGCTCGTCGCTTTCTCGGGGCCGGTTTTTCCGCGCTTCATTGTCTTCCCCGTGGCAAAGCTGCTGCTTGGCGGCGACACGCCCTAGGAAAATCGTGGTGGCTCGCGAGACCGTGCGCCACGCGGATAGCTACTTCGCCGTGAGCTCGCTCATCGCCTTGGTGTCGTTCTCCTCGAGCGCCTCTTCCGCCTGCAGGCACGCGAGATCACGCCCGAGCGATGCAAACGCCGCCACCTTCCCCTTCTGCTTGTAGGCGACAAGCGCGTCGCCCTTCTCAATGTCGCCGCCGACGACGGCTTCCTCGATCTTCGATGCGTGACCGACGTATCTGATCTCGGTTCCGAAGTGCGCGCTCCAGAAGAACGGAATGTCATCGTATGGCTCGCGCGCGCCGAGCATGTTGCGCGCGGCGAACTGTCCCTGCCGCTCGGCGACGACGAAGTGCTCGACGCGAATGCGATCGCCCGTGCGATACGGGAAGTTGGCGATGTCACCTGCGGCGTAGATTCCCGGAATGCTGGACTCGAGGAACTCGTTGAGGACGACCCCGTTGTCGACTTTCAGGCCGGCGGCCTTCGCGAGATCGAGATTCGGTCGCACCCCGATGCCGACGACCACGAGATCCGCAACGATCGCCTCGCCCTCGTTGAGCGCAACTGCATCGGCACCGATCGCGGTCACCGACTTCTTCAGCGAGAACTTCACGCCCTTCTCTTCGTGCAGCGCCTGTACGTGCGCACCGAGCTTGTCGCCGAAGACTTTCTGAAGCGGTATCGCATCGGGCGCAATCACGTGCACCTCGAGCCCGCGCGTCCTGAGCGACGCCGCTACCTCGAGGCCGATGAAGCTTGCGCCGATCACGGCGACTTTCTTCGCGCGTTCGGCCGCCGCGATGATGCGATGGCTGTCGTCGAGGGTGCGCAGGTAGAACACGTGCGGGAGATCCGCGCCTGGCACGTTGAGCGGAATCGGCGTCGCGCCGGTGGCGATCAACAGGCGATCGTACGCGCGCGTCTGTCCGTCGCCGAGCGTTACGGTTTTGGTGTCAGTGTTTATGGAGGAAGCGGTGGTCGACGTCAGGATCTCGATGTCGTGCTTCACGTAGAACTCCGGCGTGCGCAGCGGCAGCCAACTCTCCTGCGCGGTGCCGGCGAGATAGTCCTTCGAGAGGTTGGGCCTGTCGTATGGCTTGGCCGCGTCCGCTCCGATCATCGTGATCGAGCCGCTGAAGCCCTGTCGTCGCAGCATCTCCGCTGCGGCATTTCCCGCTACGCCGGCGCCAATGATCACGACGCGCTGCACCTTCGCGGCGCCCGCGCTCTCGCGCCGCGCCGATCCGCTCGTGGCCGGCGTCGCGCCGTCGCCACTCTTGATCTCGCTCGTCACGACGACGTCGGCGCCGCGGCGCTCCACCACCCAGCGCGACACCGGATCGAGCGCCGGCGCACGCAGCGCCTCCCCTGTGCGCACGTCGAAGCACGCGTGATGCCAGGGACAGCGCACGGTGTGGCCTACGAGGAGCCCTTCGCCGAGCGGGCCGCTGTAGTGCGTACAGGTGGCGCCGATCGCGAAGACTTCTCCGTCCGTGCGGGTGAGCAACACCGCCTTCCCGTGCGCGTGTCCGAGCAGCATGCCGCCATCAGGAATCAGCGCGAGCGGCACACCCGCTGCGAGATCGGGACCCCTCAGCTCCTGTTCGCCACTCATGTGCTCGACTCTCGCTTCATAAGGATTGGCAGCACCCGCCGGTCACAGCAGCGGGCTGGTTCTTGCGTACGAATCAACATCACAAACCTCAATTCTGACAGGTGCACTATGTCGAAGCAGCGTCACGACCCTCACAGCGGCCACGATCACATCGAGGGACAGCAGGGGCAAAAGAGCAACTCGGAAATCGACAAGCTGCGAATCAAGGAAGAGGAAACGAATCCGAAGGTGCCGGGCGAGGAGAAGAGCGAGGATGGCCGCCCGCACAAGCCGCAGAAAAAGGACCACGGCTGATCGTTCGCGCGATCACCGCCTCGCGAGCCAACGCACTTCCTGTGCTACGGCTCGCGCCGCGGTGCGGCCGAGCAGCGACACCGGCGATCCGCCGCCGAACGCCGCGGCGATCGCCCAGAGTGCGCGCATCGAGAATGGCCCACGATCATCGATCGCGATGATCTCCTCCCAGTGCTCCGGCGCGAACTTCGACTTGAAGCGATCGAGTCCGTCGAAGTCGTAGAAGCGGCGACCGTGCGCGCGCACCCAGCGCAGCACGAAGCGCAGCCATGCGGGCTCCGCCGCACTCGCGTGGCGCGATTGGCGGGAGAGCGGCGCGAGGCCGAGCGTGACGTACTCCGCGCCCTCATCCGCGAGCGCGCGCATCGCGGCGTCGACGAGCAACTCCGATGTGCCGTTCGGCGCGCCGCGCCCGCGCACGATCTGCTCTATCAGCCAGCCGCGCCGCGCGGGCACGGGCGACGCGACCAGATACGCCACCGCGATGCCCGCTCGATCCGCGACGAAGATGCGACGGTCGCGTGTGAGCGCGATCGTGTCTGTCTCGATGAGAAAGTGCAGCGGCGGAAGGCCGAGCGTCTCGAGCCACTCGCCGAGCAGTGCGGCGAGCTCCGGGCTGTTGTGCGCGCGCTCCGCGCTCCACCGCGCTATTGTCACACCCTTGTTCCGCGCGCGATGCAGCTGCGCGCGCAGCGACGCGCGCCGCGCGATGATCGTGGGCCATCGCCGCGGATCCCAGCTCGGCTGCGCGCCGAGCGCCACCGTTCCGCACGCGCGCGCCCCTGAGCTCGAGCTGCGAATGGTCTCCTCGAGCCGCTCCCCCGCCCCGAAGTAGCAAACGCGATCTCCCGCGTCGCGCGCACTCCCCGCGAATTCGATGACGACGTCGCGCAGCCGTGCGGGCGCGCACACGGGCGCGCCCGCGACCACGCGCACACCGCTCCGTCGCACGAAGCCGATCACGGCGTCGCCCGCTCCCGAGAACCAGAGCGCGAATCCCGGATTGAGAATTTGATACGCCGTGGCATTCCAGCCATGGCGCAGCACGAGCTCCCGCGCCCGATCGGCGTCTCCCTGCCTCAAGTGAGATCTCGCATGCGCGCAAGGTAAGCGCGCGCTCGCCCATGACTCCGGTTCAACAGTGCGCCGACACTTGTGCGTTACTTGTGTAGTGGACATTCCCTCCGTTTCCTCCGCCGAGCTCGCGCTCCAGACCACCGGGCTCACGCGGAGATTCGACACCCTCATAGCCGTCGACGCGATCGATCTCGCCGTCGCGCACGGCTCGATCTTCGGACTGCTTGGCCCCAACGGCGCGGGGAAGTCGACGACGATCAAGATTCTCACGACGCTGCTCAAGCCGAGCGCGGGCTCGGCGCGCGTTGCCGGCTTCGATGTGCAGCGCGAGCCGAAGCAGGTGCGCCGGTGCATCGGCTACGTGCCCCAGCTCATCTCCGCCGACGGCACGCTCACCGGCTACGAGAATCTGATGCTCTCCGCCAAGCTCTACGCGATTCCGCGTGGCGAGCGAGCGTCGCGCATCGATGAGGCGCTCGGCTTCATGGGGCTGCTCAACTCCGCTCGCGCGCTCGTCAAGACGTACTCGGGCGGCATGGTGCGCCGCCTCGAGCTCGCGCAGGCGCACCGGAATCGGCTCGAGCGGGAGCCCGTATGCGGTCGTCTCCGGTTCATGCCAGCCCGCCCCCAACCCGAGGACGAAGTGGCCCTGGGTGGCGTGATCCATGGCCGTGGCCATCTTCGCCACGAGGCCCGGGTGACGGTAGGGATTGGCGAGCACGAGGTGGCCGATCTGCTTGTCTGGAACGTGATGGGCGAGGAGGGCGAGGGTGGTCCACCCTTCGAAGCACGCGCCATCGCCGTCCACCGGGTACAGGTGGTCGAACGTCCAGGCGGAGTCGAAGACATCGATCTCGCCGGCGAGGCCCCAGATCGCGTCGAGCGTGGGCCAGTCAATTCGTTGCGGTGCGGTCTTGAATCCGAGTCTCATGCGCTGAGGGTATGCCGGAATCGAGGGGACGGCTGCCAACAGCGGCCCGACAGCCGGCAGGCCGGTCGTGCCACGACGTCAGACGGGCGTCGGCATCGTGGCGTGCACCCCTGCGATCCCGACTCGCAGATCGGACAGGACGTAGGCTTCGGTGCCCACGGTCGCAGGCTGCCGTTCTGCCGCCAGT
>PLMM01000287.1 GCA_003142495.1 Gemmatimonadota bacterium
GATGACATCTACACCGAGCGCTACATGCGGACGCCGGCCGAGAACAAGGTTGGCTATGACGACGGGTCGCCGCTCAAGTACGTGAACGGACTCACCGCGAGCTATCTGCTCGTACATGGCACCGGCGACGACAACGTGCATCCCCAGAACTCGATTCAGCTGATCGACAAGCTCGAGGCGGCGAACAAGCAGTTCCAGCTGATGCTCTATCCGTCGCGCACGCACGCGATATCTGGCGGGAATTCGCGCACGCATCTCTTTACGTTGCTCACGAATTTCGTGGATCAGAATCTCGGGCCGGCGGCGGCGGTTGCGCCGGCGGTGAATCCGTGAGGGGCGCGGCGGTGGTCGCGAGTGCGCTACTCGCTTTGGCCGGATGCACGCACGGCGCGAGCGCCCGCAACACGAGTGATCTAGTTGGAGGCGCGCTCCCGCGTACGCGCGCCGAGCGCACGTCCTACGCCGAGACATCGACGTATGCGGATGTGATCGCGTTCATCGACTCCCTGCAGGCCGGTCACTTTCCCTTCGTGCGCCAGGAGCTCGGCAAGACCACCGAGGGACGCGTGCTCCCGCTACTGATCCTCTCGCGCCCGCGCGTGTCGACGCCGGAGGAAGCACGAGCCCTCCATCGCCCGATCGTCTACGTGCAGGCGAACATCCACGCTGGCGAGGTTGAAGGGAAAGAGGCGTTGCAGGCACTTGTGCGCGACCTCGGCGCGGCGCGGGACAACGTGCTCGACTCGATCGTGCTGATCGCGATTCCGATCTACAACGCCGACGGCAACGAGGTCTTCAAGCCGCAGTCCGTGAATCGTACGGAGCAGAACGGGCCCGAGAGTGTCGGGCAGCGGCCGAATGCGAAGATGCTCGACCTGAATCGCGACTACGTGAAGGCCGAGGCGCCGGAAACGCGCGCGTCGCTCGCGGCGTTCGAGAAGTGGAATCCGGATGTGTTCGTCGACTTGCATACCACCGATGGAAGCTTTCACGGCTATGCGCTGACGTACGCGCCGTCGCTCAACCCTGCGGCGCGCGAGGCGGGTGCGTATACGATGGACTCGCTCCTCCCTGAGCTGCGACGGAGGATGCAGACGCGCGATGGTTTCGCGGTGTTCGACTACGGCAACTTCGACGCGGGCTACGAAGAGCGCGACATCACGGACTCCGTGAAGCAGGGCTGGTACAGCTACGATCACCGCCCGCGCTTTGGCACGAACTACTTCGGACTCCGCCAGCGCATCTCGATCCTGAGCGAAGCCTACTCGCACGACCCGCTCGAGCGTCGCGTCAAGTCGACCTACGCGTTCGTGCACGAGATTCTCTCACTCGTGGCCGAGCGCGGCGCGCGCATTCGCGATATCGAATCGCGCGCCGATTCCCAGTTCGCGCGCGGCGACTACACGACGCCGATTCCCATTCGCTCGCAGATCACGAAGGCGCCGAGCAGCGTGCCCGTGGTGTTCGAGGTGATGGCGCACACTGGCGACTCAACGCTTACGCAGCCCGGCGTGCCGCGGGGCTATCGGCGCACGGGCACAATGCGCACGCAGACGATGCCGGTGTATCTGCGCTTCGACCCGGTGCTCACGCGCACGATCCCGCACGCGTGGCTCATCTCCGCCGGCGACACCGCCGCCATCGCACTCGTCCGCGCGCACGGCATCCAGGTCGAGCGACCCTCGGCCGGAATGACATCGGCGCGGATCAGCCGCTTCGTCATCGACTCGCTCCGCACCGAGCCACGTGAATTTCAGGGACATCACGAGATGCACCTGACCGGAAGCTGGCACGACACCACCTCGCAGCTCCCCGGCGGCATGCTCATGGTGCGTGGCGATCAGCTACAGGCCGTTGCCGCGCTCTACCTTCTCGATCCCGAAAGCGACGACGGGCTTGTGACGTGGAACGTCTTCGATTCGGAGCTCGCTGCCGGCAAAAACTTTCCCGTTTGGCGCGTAGTAGCGGCGCCCAACGCCTCGCCATGATGCCCCACCCGGTCTAGCTTGCACCGATAGAGGCGCGCCCCCAGCGCCCTCGCTACTCACACCGATATCCATGCTTCGTCAGAGTCTTCTCTACCTCTCCAATCAGCCGAGCATCTTCAGGCTCGTGCGACGCAACGGATTCGCGAAGCGCTTCGCATCGCGCTTCGTCGCCGGCGAGACGCTCGATACCGCGCTCGACGCCGTCAGAGCGCTCAACGCGCGCAAGATCACCGCGTCGCTCGATCTCCTCGGTGAAAGCGTGAGCACGAAGGCCGAGGTCCAGTCGGCCGCGCAGGAATATCTCACGATGCTCGATCGCATCCACGAGCAGAAGCTCGACGCGAACGTCTCCGTCAAGCTCACGCAGATGGGACTCGATGTGGATGAAGAGCTCTGCATCGAGACGATGCAGTCGATTCTCTCGCGCGCGCGCGACTACCAGACGTTCGTGCGTCTCGACATGGAAGGAAGCGCGTACACCGAGCGCACGCTGCGGCTGTTTGAGGATCGGCTCTATCCCAACTATCGCGAGAACGTCGGCATCGTGCTCCAGAGCTATCTCTACCGCACGAGCGCCGACGTCGAGCGCGCGATTCTTCTCAAGTGCCGCGTGCGCATCTGTAAGGGAGCGTACAAGGAGCCGGCTGGCGTCGCCTATCCCGAAAAGAAGGACGTCGACGAGAACTACGTGCGCTGCATGGAGAAGCTGATCTCCGACGGCACCTATCCCGGCATCGCGACGCACGACCCGAAAGTCATCGAGGACGCGAAGAAGTTCGTGAAGGAGAAGGGGATTCCCACCTCGCGCTTCGAATTCCAGATGCTCTATGGTGTGCGCCGCGACATGCAGGATCAGCTCGTGCGTGAGGGCTACAACATGCGCGTCTACGTGCCCTTCGGAACGCAGTGGTATCCGTATCTCATGCGGCGGCTCGCCGAGCGTCCGGCGAATCTCGCGTTCATCACCGGCAACGTCGTGCGCGAGATGATGAGCGGCTACAAGCACTAGATGGCGCGACACGAGCCGCCCGATCACAGCAAGGGAGACGAGCGCACCCTTGGCGGATACATGGCGGTTCACGCGCGGCCGGCAGCTTTCGAGGGCTCGGATGGCCGCTCGTACACGGTCGCGATCGAGACGGATGAAACGGGCGAGCGTGCCCGCCCCGTCGGCGGCTATATCCTCTTCGTGCGCTGGGGCGGCGTTGAGCCCGAGGTCACCGGCCACATCGAATCTCCCTTTCTTGCGTGGGGAGCGACTATCGATGAGGCGACGGCTGCAGTCGGCGCGCTGTCGCTGCACGAGGTGAAGACGCAGCTCGATCTGCTCGTCGGAGCGAAGGCTCCTCCGTCGCGCCCATGGTGGGACGCGATGCGCGAGGAGGGCACGGAGCATGGAACATGACGCGCCCACGATGACGGACGCGCCGAGCGACGTGCGCGGTGTCGTCATGAACGGCACCGGCGGCGTGTGGACCGTGCGCACGACGGACGGCGCCCAGCATCAGGCGACGATGCGCGGCCGCCTCAAGCAGGAGGGCGCGGACAAGATCGCGGTCGGCGACGATGTGCGCCTCGAGGAAGAGGATCGCGGCGGCAGCTGGGTGATCGCCGAGCTCTTTCCGCGCCGCTCGCGGCTCGCGCGTCGCGCGCCGGGCGGCGCGCATGGCGAGCGCGTCGTCGTCGCGAACATCGATCAGGTGATCGTGGTGTTCGCCCTCGCCAAGCCCGAGCCGCATCCACGCATGCTCGATCGCTTCCTCGTGATCGCCGCCGCGAACAACATCCAGGCGCGCATCGTCTTCAATAAGCGCGAGCTCGTGAGCGAGCTCCCCGCGTGGATCGATGACTACCGACTTCCCGGCTATCCGATCCACTTCACGAGCGTGAAGCAGAACATCGGGCTCGACGCGCTCGGCGAAGCGCTGCATGGGCGCACCTCCGCGCTCAGCGGTCCATCGGGCGTGGGCAAGTCGTCGCTGCTCAACGCGATCTATCCGGGGCTCAACTTTCGCGTGGGCGAGATCAGCGAGTCTGTGAACAAGGGACGCCACACCACCGTCGGTGCGGCAATGCATCCGCTCCCCGACGGCGGCTTCGTGGTCGACACGCCGGGGCTGCGCGAGATCGGCGTCTGGAATCTGCTCGCGAGCGATCTCGATGATTGCTTCCTCGAGTTCCGCCCCTTCCTCGGCGAGTGCAAGTTCGGCGACTGCAAACACGTGCACGAGCCCGGGTGCGCGGTGCGCGGTGCGGTGGCGAAGGGCGCGATTGGTGCGTCGCGCTACGGCAGCTATCTCAAGCTGCTGGGCGAGCTCGAAGAGGGAGAAAAGGAGACGTATTGAGTAAGCGGTTTTCGCGTGCGGCCGCGGCGCGGTCGGCTGCGATCGTAGGCCGGCTCGGAGCACCATGGACGAAGGTCGTGGGGTGGCTCGAACGGCGCGACTGGGACGAGGGCACGCTGCTCATGGTGTTCGCGCTCGCGATCGGAGCCGCGAGCGCGCTCGGCGTGGTCGCGTTCTACAAGCTCATCGATCTCGCGTACGAAGTGCTCATCACGGAGATCGGATCTCGCCTCGATCCAGTGGCGGGCGCACTCTACCGGCCGCTCGTCACCGGGCTCGCGCTCTGGATCGCGTGGGCAATCGTGCGCTGGGCGAAGATCCGCGATGGACAGACTGTTCCGGACGTGCAGCTCGCGGTCGCGAAGCGCGGAGGAATCGTCCCCATCCGGCCAGTGCTCGTGCGAACGCTGGCCGCGGTCGTCACGCTCGCGGGTGGCGGGTCCGCCGGGAGCGAGGGACCGACCGCGGTGCTCGGCTCATCGATCGGATCCGCGGTCGGTCGCGCGCTTCGCTTTCAGCCGCGTCGGCTCAAGATCCTCGTCGGCTGCGGTGCGGCCGCCGGCATCTCCGCGGCATTCAACGCGCCATTCGCCGGTGCCTTCTTCGCGCTCGAGGAAGTGCTCGGCTCATTCTCGATCGGCGCCTTCAGCCCCGTCGTGATCGCGAGCGTCATTGCCGCAATCACCGTGCGGCCATTTCTCGGATTGCATCCCGCGTTTCACATCCCGCCGTACGGGAGCATCAACCCGCTCGCGATCGTGCTGCTCTATCCGCTGCTCGGCGTCGCGTGCGGACTCGCGTCCGCGCTCTACTCGCGGATGTTCTTCTCCACGGCGGATGCCTTTCAGCGGATCAAGCCACTGTGGATACGACCGCTGCTCGGCGGACTCGCCGTCGGACTGCTCGCGTACTTCGGCAAGGGGCTGCTCACCGGCACCGGGCATCTCGCGATTCCGATCGAGATGTTCGGTGGAATCACGTGGTACGTGCTGATCGGCTTCGCGCTCGCGAAGATGCTTGCGACGTCGCTCACGCTGGGCTCAGGTGGATCGGGCGGGCTTTTCACGCCGACGCTCTTCGTGGGCGCGGCGTTCGGGGGCGGGATCGGTGTGCTCGCACAGCAAATCCTGCCGCACTTCGGCCTGCATCCCGAGGCGTGGGCGCTCGTCGGGATGGCGGGGCTCATCGCGGGCACGCTGCACGCTCCGATCACCGCGATCTTCATGGTGTTCGAGATGACGGACGACTACAACCTCGTCCCGCCGCTCATGATCGTCTCGGTGATCGCGCTCGCGACGGCGCGTGCCTTCGCGAAGCACGGACTCTACGACGGCTGGCTCGCGCGCCGCGGCGAGCATCTCGCGCATGGCGCCGATCGCGCGATCATGCATCGCCTCGTCGTGCGCGATGTGATGAACACGTCGCCCGTGAGCATTGCACCGGGCGCGACGCTGGCCGAGGTGGTCGCGGCGTCGTCGGAGTCGCGGCTCACGACGCTACCGGTAGTCGACGGCGACGGGCTGCTTTACGGCGTCATCACCTTCGCGGATCTCCGGCTCGCGCTGCTCGATCGCGGCGATCTTGCGCCGATACTACTCGCTGCGGATCTCGCCGAGCCGACCGAGGTGGCCGTGGGGACTGACAGCGTGCAGACGGCGCTCGCCAAGCTGAACGCGCGCGCCGCCGATCTCCTTCCCGTCGTCGAGAGCGAGGCGCATCCGATTCTCCTCGGTGTCCTCACCCGCGAGGACGTGCTCGCCGCCTACGAGCGCGAGCTGATTCACCAGGTGTAGCCGCCGATCAGAACGACGTGATCAGCTGCTTCGAGACCTTGGTCGAGTCGCCCACGTACGCGAAGTGCGTCCCCTTCATGTACTTTCTCGCCGCATCGCGAATCTGCTCCGGCGTCACCGCGCGCAGCTGCTCGACGAACTGTCCCGCGAGGCGATAGTCGCCGCCGTAGAGCTCCGCGCGCGCAATCTGATTCGCCTGCTCGGCGTCGGTCTCGTTGTTCAGGAAGTACTCCGTGATGAACTGTTGCACGATCACGTTCAAATTCTCGGGATCGAGCAGCGAGTTCTGCATGCGCGCGATCTCGCGGCGCATGATGCTGAGCACGGAATCCGGATACACGGTGGTGACGTACAACCCGCCCGACGAGATCGCGCGCTCGACGAACGGCGCCGACACGTCGTACG
>PLMM01000305.1 GCA_003142495.1 Gemmatimonadota bacterium
GCCGAGCGGGATGCTGGCGATGCGGGTGCCGGTAGTCGGATCGATGACGCTCGACGTGCCCGCATCGCCGTTCATCGTGAAGACGTGCTTCGTTGCGGGATCGAAGAGGATGGCGTCGGCATCGTCGTCGGCGTGCACGCGCTTGATCACCGCGAGGCCGTCGAGATTGAAAACGAGGACGCTGCTATCCTCGCCCGACGTTGCGAACCCGCGGCGCGCCGCGTAATCGAACGCGACTCCGTGCGCGCGTTTGAATCCCGGAATCTCGCCGAGGAGCTTCCCTGACGCCTCATCGACCACCAGCACGCGATCGTTCCGCGCGATGAAGAGGCGATGGCCGACGGTGTCGAGCGCGACGTAGTCCCAGCCGCCATCGCCGCCGATGAGGTGCGTCGCCGCAACGCGATAGCTCTGCGCACCAGAGGATGCGGCGGTGATCCCGAGCGCCACGATGAGAGCGGCGACTTGGCGCACGAGAGCGAGTGATTGACGCATATGATCCGATGTGAGAAATGCGTTTGCAATTCGAGCAAACAATCTTAACGCGCGAAGCTGTCACGGGAATGACAAGCGGATAAACACCGTTGTAAGGTGGACGAAGCGTACGTGACTGTCGATTGCGTAGTGAACGCGATGTCGATAGAGTGGCGCTGCTCACTGTTCATCCTCTGCGGAACGCTACGCGTCGATACCGCCAGGGTGATGGTCTCTGCTTCGCGTCCCTGCGTTCATTCCTCGTCGAGACTCGTCTATGCATCGCTCAACGCGTGCCGCACGACCTTACGTCCTCGCGATCGTCCCATGCCTCGTCGTCCCATCGCTGCTCGCTGCACAAGGAGCGATTCGCGGGACGGTCACGGAAGCGGAGCAACGACCGTCAGCCGACGCCATCGTGCATCTGTCGGGCACGACGCTCGGTGCGCGCGCCGATTCCAGCGGTTTGTATCGCGTCCTTCGCGTAGCCGCAGGCTCCTATACCGTGCGCGTCGCGAAGATCGGTTTCAGCCCCGAGAGCGCGACTGTCGTCGTGCGGAACGGCGCGACGGTGACGCAGGATTTCCAGCTGCATGCTCTCGTGCAGGAGCTCACAGGCATCACCGTGACATCGCAGCGACTCGGCGAAACCGAGGCGGCCGCGCTGCAGCGCCAATCGGACGCGCCGAACATCGTGACGGTGTTGCCTGGAGACGTCATCCGCGCGCTGCCAAATGCAAACGCGGCCGAGGCGGCGGGACGGATGCCCGGCGTGACGACGGAGCGCGACGAGGGTGAAGGGAAGTTCGTGCAAATTCGCGGCACGGCGCCGGAGCTCAACAACGTAACGATCAACGGCGCTCACGTTCCGGGAACTCAGAATGGCTCGCGCGTAGTGAAGCTCGATGACATCCCGTCGGATATTCTCGCAGCGATCGAGGTCTCCAAGACACTCACCGCCGACATGGATGCGGATGCGATCGGCGGCTCTGTGAATCTCGTGACAAAGACTCCCGAGGGAGAGCCGCAAGGGTACGTGGCCGCTCAATACGGCCAGGTCACGCTGCGAAACAAGAATCAGATCCAGGGCGGATTCGCGCTCAGCGGCCGCTTCGGTCCCGAGAAGCGGCTGGGTCTCCTTCTGGGCGGCTCGGCCGACCGCAACAACCGCACGACTAACGACCTCGAGCCCGCGTGGTCGAAGGATGAATCGGGACGTCCCATTCCTATCGAGTGGTCGCAACGCGACTACCAGTTTGCCAGGAATCGATACGGACTCGGCGGCGACATCGACTACCGTTTTGCCGACGGTTCGGCGATCGCGCTCAAGGCGCTCTACAGCCGCTTCGAGGACTACGGCGTTACCTACGTGAAGGATCTCGCGACCGCGCAAACGGGGTCGACGTTCGGTGCGACCGGTGACTCCGCGGGCTCTGGCCCTCGCGGGTTTGGTACCGGCGCGGAACTGACGCGCCAGTCGTACAACAGAACTCCACTGCAGTACGTACTCGGCAGCACGTTGAGCGGGCGTACGCATCTGGGCGTCTTCGAGGTGCGCGCCGATCTGAACGCAGCCGTCACGGACGAGAGGCTGAACGACTATCGATTCCATCCCTTCGCCTTCGACGGACTGCCTGGATCGGGCATCACCGTCGCCTACGACGCGTCGAACACGAAGGTGCCGACGTACACCATCGTCGACCCGGCGACCGCCGCGGCGGGGGAGGATCCGGCGAACTTCGCCGAGTCGCACTACTTCACGATCGACAACCGCACCCACGGTCGTGATCTGGGTGGCGCGGTCAATCTCGAGACGCCGTGGCACGCGGACGCAGGCGACTGGAGCGCCAACCTGCAGTTCGGCGCAAAGTATCGGGATGAGACGAAGAGCCATGCCGCGCTGGGCGGCTTCTGGTTCACCGATTCGCCGATTCCGCTGGCGGGGGTTCTGAGCACGTTCAGCGACCCGCATTACTATCAATATGCTACGAATGCCTTCAGCATGGGGCTGGTGCCGGATCAGGCGAAGGCTCACGCGAGCGAGAACACGACCAACTTTACGAATGGCACTGACGCGGTGTCGAATCAGTTGGGCACGTACAACGGATCGGAGCGAATCGCAGCGGGCTACGTCGCCAACACGATCACACGGAGCAAGCTCGAGTTGTACACGGGACTGCGGATCGAGCACACGTCGGCATCCTATGTCGGGCACGTTGCCGTTGGTGATGCGAGCAGCGGCGTCACGACCGTTCCCGGTTCGCAGAGCTACACGGATCTCTTTCCGAGCGTGCAGGCAAAGTATTCGTTCGATCCGCAAACGCATCTGCGGCTCGCGTTCACGCGCGGGATCGCTCGTCCCGACTACCAGAGTCTCGCCCCATCGCTCTCGGGCAATCCCGGCGGCAGTCAATCGGATCCGTCGAACGTCACGAGCGGCAATCCGAACCTCAAGCCGCAGCACGCGTGGAACTACGATCTGCTGTTCGAGCACTTCTTTACGTCCGTGGGCGTGATCTCGGGTGGCGTGTTCTACAAGCAGATCTCCGATTTCATCTTCAACCGAACATTCACGTACAGCGGCCCCGTGACCGAGCTCGATGGATTTCTTGGCACGCGGCCGGAGAATGGCGGGTCCGGGCACATCGTTGGATTCGAGGCCGATTGGGCGCAGCGACTCGTATTTCTCCCGGGAGGGCTGGCAGGACTCGGATTCGACGCGAACTACACGTATACGAGATCGCGCGGTGTGGTCTCTGACTCAGCGGATGGCGCGGCCGCCCGACACGCGGTGTTGCCGAGACAATCACCCAGTCTCGCCAACGTCGCGCTTACCTACGATCTTGGCCGGCTCTCGGCCCGCGCCGCGTGGGCATACCAAGGGGCAAACATCGCGAGCTATGGCGACGGAACCGCGTCGCCGAGCGGCGACACGTACTTCTATGCGCATTCGCAGTTCGATGCGTCCGTGATCGTCGACGCGACTAGCCGCATTCAGTTCCAGCTGCAGGCGTTGAACATCAACAACTCGGTCTTCGGATTCTTCACGGGCACCACGTCCCACGATTACGCGATTCAGCGCGAGTACTACGGCCGGACGTTCTACTTCGGCACGAAGTACAAGTTCTGATGGCCGATCGCCCGCCGCCGCGAGCCGCACCGCCTCGAGCTTAAACTCCTGGGTGAACCGCCGACGATGTCGCGGCGCTCGACTCCCAGCACGTCATTGCTGCTGATCTCTTCCCTTTGCTTTCATTTGACACCTCTGTAGTGCTCCCCGATTGGCCGAGACACTTCTTCTGAAGTATTATCGGACAATCCTGGAGGGGAGTCATGGGAACGATGGCGCGGGATGCAGGGGGACTTGCAGCTTTCGGCAGATGTCGGCTACGGACGTGCCGCTCTCGGCTTGCCGCAACGCCTGGACGATCTGCTGGTTCGTGAACCGGCTGGTCCGCATGACTTGGTCCTCATTGGCTCCGATCCCCGGAGTTTGGGCCAAGCCGCCAACGATGTCAAAACGTCACTCCTCGCGGACCGGAATTCAGGTGTACCCGCCAAGCCAGGTCACATCGAGCAAGGAGAGTATGCGACATCCCCTCGGCTCCACTCTGCTTGCGCTCGTCGCACGAAATGTGCGACATCACCTATCACCGCTGATCCAGCGAGTTGCAGTCTAGCTAGCCCCGAGTCACGTGGAGGCACCGACATGTCCTCGCTGAATGCCCTTGACCTGCACGTCGCCCCCGGAGCTACGGCTGCCGAGGAACGATTCGTCTCGCTCTCACGAGCGATCCTCGAAGACCTCTTCGGGGCGCCCGCTCAGCGGAACTTCGCCGTGCGCCTGTGGAATGGCGAGACCGACGTCCCGGCATCACGCGCGGAGCCGCCCTTTACGCTGGTACTCCACGATCCCGGGTCGCTGCGCCGCATGCTGCTCCCCCCGTCGGAGCTCTCGATGGTCGAGGCGTATCTGCACGGTGACATCGACGTCGAGGGAGATCTCGAATCGGCATCGACCATCGCGGACGCCGTCGCCGAGCGCCTTCGCTCGGTGGGCAGCCTCGCTCGGCTCACGCGCCGACTGCTCGCGCTTCCTGCTGGCGGTTCGGGCGCAGTCGTCGACGCGCGTCGCGGACGCGCCCTTGCGCGCGGCCTGCGCCACTCGAAACAACGCGACGCGGACGCGAACCGCTTCCACTACGACACCGGCAACGACTTCTACGCGTTGTGGCTGGACCGCCGCATGGTGTATTCGTGCGCGTACTTCGCTCCCGGCGTGCGCGACCTCGACGCCGCGCAGACCGCGAAGCTCGACCACATCTGCCGGAAGCTTCGTCTCTCGCCCGGCGAGCGCCTGCTCGACATCGGCTGCGGATGGGGCGCGCTCGTGATGTACGCGGCGCAGCACTACGGCGTGCACGCGCACGGCGTCACGCTCGCTCCGCAGCAGGCGGCGCTCGCGCAGGAACGAATCGGGGCGGCTGGACTCCAGGACCGCTGTCGTGTCGACGTGCTGGACTATCGCGACCTGCCGAAGGATGCGCTGTACGACAAGGTCTCGAGTGTCGGCATGGCGGAGCACGTCGGGCGCTCGCAGATCGCGACGTACTTCGATGCCGCGTATCGCCTGACGAAGGAGGGCGGGATCTTCCTCAATCACTGCATCGTCGAAAACGGGCAGTCGCCCCCGGCGACATTTCTCAAGCGACCGCTGCGCTGGACCGCGGACCGGCTATGGCGGCGCAGCGAGTTCATCGACCGCTACGTGTTTCCCGACTTCAACCTCCTGCCGTTGGGCGAGTTGATCACAGCAGGCGAGCGAGCCGGCTTCGACGCGCGCGACATCGAGAATCTTCGCGACCACTACGCGATGACGTGCCGCCACTGGGTGCGGCGGCTCGAGAGCCGACATGCGGAGGCGGCGGCGCTGATCGGCGAGTCGGGATACCGCGTGTGGCGGTTGTACATGGCTGCGGGCGCGCACGAGCACGCAAGCGGAAGCAACGGCATCGTGCAGGTCGTCTTCGCCAAGCCGCAGCGTGACGGCCGCACCGGCCTTCCGATGACACGCGACGACTTGTACGCGCCTCGCGGCGAGCGCATACGAGCGACGACGCGGAACTCCTCCCACCGCTTTGAGGCTCGGCTTCCCGGTATCTAAGGGATCAGGCATTTGCGCATCCGCTTCGGGTCACGGCCGTCTAACGTCCTGGCGTTCAGCTGCGAA
>PLMM01000001.1 GCA_003142495.1 Gemmatimonadota bacterium
TGGCTTCGAGTGCGCGCAAACTGCTCAACGGAAGCGGAGCGGTGTACGTCAATGAGTTCGCGGGCGCTGGCGCACGTGTGACCCTGCTCGACGCCTCCACCCTTCGCGCCTGACCGTCCCGCACTGCCCGCTCCCGGCGGACGACACCTCTTTTCAGGATACGATGACCGATCTCAGAACGATGCGAGCACCACAGCGATGGATCGCCGTACAGCGCATGATCGTCGGCATCTGGTTCGCCAAGAGCATCCTGACGAAGATCACCGTAGTCCTCGCCGGCGGATTCTTTCCGGTCCCCGCTGCCACCGAGCGCTGGCAGGGCGTGATGCCCAAGCTGATAGCGAAGTACGCGGCGGACAATCCATTCCCGTGGTACAAGAGCTTTCTGCTCGACACGGTCGTTCCGAATTCGCACGTCTTCGCGACGCTCACCGCGATTGGCGAAGTCGGCGTCGGCATCTCGCTCCTCTTCGGACTCTTTACACCACTCGGCGCTTTCTTCGGCTTGCTGCAGGTGGTGTTCTATGGAATGGCCGTGCAGCAACAGAGCTCAGGACAGCAGGGCTTCCACGTGATGCTCTTTGCGATGATGCTGACCTTCCTCTTCTCGCGCGCGGGGAGGCAGTGGGGCATCGATGGATGGTTGCGCGAGAAATATCCGACGTCGAAGCTCGTGCAGCTGCTCACCTAGCGAGCGAGAGAAATCACGTGCGATGCAAAGAGGGCGACCCGTGATTTCGGGGTCGCCCTCTTTGCATCGCGTCAGTCACGATCGACTACGGATTCGCCCCCGCTGCCATGTGCGGACGTCCCGGGTACAGGCGGTTCGTGCTGCGGGCGTTGACGTACAGCCAGAGATCTTCCATCTGCTCGGGCGACAGGAGCGCCTTCCACGTTGGCATTCCCAGCGCCGTTCGCCCATACGTGACCGTGGTGATGAAGATGTCGTGCGTCACGATTCCTTCCGGTCCCACCGAGTGCCGAAGATTGGGCGCAACCCCGCCCCCCATCGCATCGACGCCGTGACAGCGATAGCAGTACACGGAAAACATCTTCCATCCCTCGTACTCCTGTGGGGACACCAGAAGATGATCCGCACCACCGGCCGCAGTCGCAGTCTTCTTCGAGGTGTCAGCGGCTGCCGCCTTCTGACCTGTATCCGAAGCGGTCGACGCCACAGCCGGTGCCGGCGTTGCGGCCGGCGTTGCCGCCGGCGTTGCGGCCGGCGTCGCACTGCTCGTGTTCTTCGCGACAGTGTGCACCTTATTCGGCTTTGCCGGCACCGCAGGCGAAGCCGGCTTCGCGCTCGTCTTCGCGGCGCCGGTCGTCACGGCCGTCGCTGCAACCGCGGGATTCGACTTCGACTCCGCAGAGATCGTCGTCTCACCCGTCGAGACACTCTCGACCGGAGTCGAAGACTGGGCCGCAGCTACCGTGCTGGTCGATGTCGTTGCAGAGCTAGCCGAAGCGACAGTCGTGCTATCGCTCTTGCCCGCATCGCGGTGCGCGCAGCCGGTGGCGAAGCCCAATGCGCTTCCCACGAGAATGACGCGACTAAGCAGCGAGACGGAAGGAGAAAGGGAGAGCCCGAAACAACGCTTCATCGACATGCTGGTTCGCTCCTGTACAATGCCGTAACGGATGGTCGCTCAGCGCGTGGTGCCTACTGTAGGCACGTTGTATTCCATGAGAATCTTGTCGATCTCCGGCTTCTTCCGAACGAGGATCTCGTCGATTAGCGATCTCAGCTCGCGATCCGAGCGGCGCGTCCCGATCGCCACCGAATACGCGAAGGGCAGATCCACGCTGTCGGAATCGGGGAGCGCCGTCAACGTCATTTGCACACCGGACTGCTTCGAGAACCAGCCGGCGATCGGGCCCCACACCAGCGCGACATCGATGTTGCCCTTGGCGAGCGAGTCGATGATCTCCCCGGGATGGTGCACGTCGTCGTAAAAGCCCGGGAAGCCAACCACACCGATGCCCGTGATGCCATGCGCACTCAATGCGTGCGCGGGAGGCGTGTTCGTGTAGTCTCCGTCCAACAGGTTGACGCCGACGCGTAGCTTCTTGAGACGTGGATCATCGAGTGACTTGATGTCGAGCTTTTTGTCCGTGCGGGTCACGATGTAATACGTCGAGCGGTAGTACGGCTTCGAGGTTGCGACGGGATCGAAGCCGATCGGCACGCCGATCACGACATCACACGTCCCCGCGCTCAGTGTGTTGCGCAGATAGCCACGCCTGCTCGGCCACCACGCATACGACACACTGTCCCCGAGCTCGCGGGCGAGCACGTCCGCGATTTTGTTGTCAAACCCTTCGCGCTTTTGATTCGTGAATGGCATGTTCTGCGGATCTGCGCAGATTCGCAGGTTGTGCCGTTGCTTCCACATGCTGTCGGGACTCAGAAGGATCGGCGGCTCGTTTGTTCCCTGCGCTGTGCTGCGCGATGCCATTGCGAAGATCAGCGCGAGCGCAACGGCTGTTCCCTTCATGTATCCCTCGAGTCTCATATGCATGCGCCTCATACGATCGCTTCTGATTCAGGTTCCTTGAGGGTACGAACAAACCCGGTGCCGAAGCAAGCTTCGACACCGGGTTTTTTGTTCGTTGCCCAGCCAAGCAGTCTTACTTCTTGGCCACGCCGTCGAGCGCGAACACGGTGAGCACACCACCCTGGTTCGTATAGCTGCCCGCGTCGCCGAAGGCGCCGAGCGCGCCGAGACCGGCGGTCGGATCCTCAGCACCGATGCCGGCGGCGACGCCGATTCCGGCCCAGCCTCCGATGCCGGAGAGAACAGCGACGTACTGCTTGCCATCAGGACCGACGTAGGTCATCGGGTTGCCGATGATGCCGGACGGCGTCTTGAACTGCCAGAGTACCGTGCCCGTCTTCGCATCGACCGCCTTCAGCCAGCCTTCCATCGTGCCGTAGAAAACCAGTCCGCCGCCGGTGGTCATCGCGCCGCCGTACGCCGCCAGGTTCTCCTTGATGCTCCACTTGATCGCGCCGGCCATCGGATCCCAGGCGATGAAGGCACCACGGTTTCCACCGGGGCCCGGGAACATCCGAACGATTGCACCAACGTACGGCTGGCCCGCGGCATACTTCACCTCGACGCCCTCGTAGTCCATGCAGATGTTGTTGGTCGGAACATAGAACAGACCAGTCTGCGGCGAGTACGCCGACGGCTGCTGATCCTTGAAGCCAATGGCGGCCGGGCAGATGCCCTCGGTGTTGCCCTTGGCGGTCGTGCGCTTGGTCGGATCTTCCACCGGACGGCCGGTGGTCATGTCGATGCTCTTGGCCCAGTTCGTCGGGCCGTACGGCTTCGCCGTGACGAGCTTGCCCGTCGTACGATCGAGCGTATAGCCGAAGCCGTTACGATCGAAGTGCGCGAGCAACTTCTGGCTGCCATGATCGAAGAGCACGTTCTCGTTGACGCCATCATAATCCCATGCATCGTGCGGCGTCATCTGATACACCCAGCGAACCTCACCCGTCTTCGGGTTCTGTGCCCACAGCGACATCGACCACTTGTTGTCGCCGGGACGCTGGTCGGGGTTCCACGTGCCCGGATTTCCGGAGCCGTGGTAGAACAGCTTGAGGTCAGGATCGTAGGAGTACCATCCCCACGTCGTGCCGCCGCCGCGCATCCACTCATCACCCTGCCACGTCGAAACGCCGAGGTCCTTGCCCTGCGCGGACGCATAGGGGGACTTGAGCGTGTTCTCCGTGATGCCGACATCCTTGTCGGGGCCGGTGGAGTACGTGCGCCACACTTCCTTGCCGTCCGCCGTGCTGAAAGCCGTGATACGGCCACGCACACCGAACTCACCGCCCGAGATACCCGTGAGGAGCAAATCGTCGACGACCATCGGGGCGTTCGTCATCGTCTCGCCCTTCTTGAAGTCAACCGACTTCACACGCCACGCCTGCTTGCCGGTCTTCGCATCGAGCGCATAGAGATACTGGTCCCAGGCGCCAAAGATGACTTTGCCGTCATAGACCAGCGGTTTGGTTTCGACGAACCCGGCCAAGCCGTCAAACTCCCAAACGAGTTTGCCGGTCGCCAGTTCCAGGGCGCGGAAGCTGCCCTCGCTCGAACCGATAAACACCATGCCCTCGGCAATGCGCGGGGAGGCAACAATCGGCCGGTCGGTGGCGTAGTGCCAGGCTTCCTTGCCGTTCTCAGCTTTGAGCGCGTAGATGTTTCCGTCCGTCGAGGCAAAGACGGCCAGGTCGCCGCTGATGTCCGGGGTCGAATACACAGCGTTCTTTGCGCTAAAGGTCCACTGCACCTTGCCTGATTTGAGGGAGAAGGCGTAAACCTTGCCCGAGGCGTCGCCGACAATCGCCAGGTCCTTCCAGATCCCCGGCGTGCTGGCGATGGTGTAACCGGTGTCGAAGGTCCAGAGCGGCCGGACCTTGGGATAGCGTGAGTTCACGGAGAAATCGGGGCGCGGGTAATGGTTGGTGTCGCTGGCGTAGTCGTGTTTCTGCAGGACGATAGTATGCCACGGGGGTTTGGTTTCCTGGCCGGTGCTGCGCTCGGAGATGGTCATGGTGCCGTCCTTGACCTCGACGAGGTTGTAGCCGCCCGCCGGGGCGCGGATGCGCAGATTGGAGCGGCCCATGGCGCCGGGGACGCCTTCGAAGACGTATGCGTGATTGGCATGGCCGTGGCCACAGAGGATCGCCTGGGTGTTGTACTTCTTGAGCAGTTCGAGCACCACGTACCAGTTCGCGATGCCGTCATCGACAGGATAATGCGTAACGAAAATGATGGGCTGATTCGGGTCGGGCAGCTTTTTAAGCGTCTCCGCGAGCCAGCGCACGTCCTGCGGCGCCCAGTGGCCGTCGCCCATCTTCATCAAGGGCCCCTGATGGATGCCAATAAAGCGGAACCCGTCCTGCTCGAAGACAAACCGGTCCTCCTTCCACAGCCGGACGAAATCCGTCGCGCCGGACTCGGACCACTTGGTGTCGTGGTTGCCGGGGATGACGTGGGATGGGATTCTCAGGCCATCCAGAAGGTCCTTGGCCAGCCGAAGCTGTTCGCGCGAGCCGTATTCGGTCACGTCACCCGACACCACGACAAAGCTCAGGCCAGTCATGGAATTGATGTCGCGGACCGCGGCCCGCAGATCCTGCTCGGCTGAGCCGGAGCCGACATGCGTATCGCTCAGCCAGGCGAAGCGGAAGGAGGCAGGATCGGCAAAGAGAAGGAAAGGGAGCGAACAGAGCAGCAGGCCGAGCAGGGCGGCGCGCCGCGGAGCGCGCAACGTGCGGGTGGATGAGCAACGTTGTGACATGCGCCCAGTCTCATCCGAGGAGGGCATCATTTCAAGCCCGGACACGCCACCGAACGGCCAGGGGACAAATTGCACCGGTATTGTCTAACGTGATACGATCGGCTATTCAGTCGGCGGGCTGATGACGGATGCCCGGTTGGCAGCGTAGGCCAATACGGGAAGGCTCGCAGGCCTCTGAACGGCCGAGTTGAACGATTTAACCCTATGAAAGAACTCGATAATCCAAAGAGCGGAAAACGCGGTAATACTGTCGCCTTCAAGACGAAGTATGGCCAGTGCGAGCGGGAGCACGTCCAGCCCAAAGATCCCCTCACGGAGGCCCAACTCCAGTGGTGCGAAGACATGGGAGAGGTCTCGGCGGCGTGGGCCCATATCACTGAGGAGCAGCGCCTGGCTTGGAACGCCTCGGGGTCGAGGGTCCGCAAGCGGGACAGCCTGGGGCGGCGCTACTCGCTCACGGGCCAAGCCCATTTCGTCGGGATCAATAGCGCCCGCGTCCGCATTGGCCGGGAGATGCTGCTCGACCCGCCCCAGCCCGCGCAGTTCGGCTTGAACCCGGTTGAAAAGCTTATCATCAAAGTCATCGGTGGCCGCCTGACGCTCAAACTCAGCATTTGTGAGCCGATCACCGCGGACATCATGGTCTTTGGTGCGGCCCCGTGCAGCCCCGGCAGGATGAAGTGCCGCAAGGTCACGTACCTCGGCTTGCTGCCCGCACACGTGCGCGGCCTGTGTGACATCACCAAGCTGTACCGTGATATGTATGGCCTGCCCCCAGTCGGTTCCCGCGTGTTTATCCGCGTCCGGCAACAATTGAACGGTTGGGAAAGTGGCGACGACGATTTCAGTGCCATCGTTCTGCCCAAACCAGCGCTGGCGTCCAGCCGCCGGCGACCCTGAGGCCCAGTTGCCGACCCGCGTGCCCTAAGGATGCCC
>PLMM01000350.1 GCA_003142495.1 Gemmatimonadota bacterium
ACGGCTCGCCTTCGCCCGGCGCCTCGCCATTTGTCGCTCCCGGCGATCACGTGGACAAGGGCCAGGTGATCTGCATCGTCGAGGCGATGAAGATGGAGAACGAGCTGCGCGCGCCGGCCGCGGGGAAGGTCCGCGCAGTGCATGTGTCCGTGGGTGCGGCGGTGGAGAAGGGCGCGCTGCTTGTGGAGCTCGAGTAGCTCGCGCTACCAGCACGACCCACCGGCGCGAGCTACCGCGCCGAGGTGGTATCCCGCAGCAGCCGTCCCCACCCGATCTGTCCCGCGAGCTTCGCCAGCGACCACCGCCCGTCAGTTCCGTCCAGTGGTAGCGCGAAGCTCAGGTTGTTGTCGATCACGCCGGGGTTGAGGTCCACCCTGAGCACCTTCCCCTCGATGTCCCAGCGCATCACCTGCTTCCGCGACGCCACGGCTGTGGTCAGGGCGTCGGGGAGGTAGCCGAGCACCGCCCCTTCGCCGCTGTTGTCCTCGCAGCGCTTGTGGCTCAATAGCGTGTGCAGGTTGATCGTAACCGGGTAGATCTTTCCCTTGAGCTTCTGGGCGGCGCTTCCCGCGCGCGGCGTCAGCGTGTCGACTACCAGATAGACGTGTTGCACCACCGAATATCCGTTGCACAAATCGGAGATGCGCTCGCTCACCGGATGGTTGCAGCCGGCCACCCCGAGCGCCGCCGCCGATACCACCAGAACCACGCCGCGCAGATGCGTTGACAACGGCTAACTCCTTTCGTAGCTTAAGAGTCTGTCCCAAACGCCTAGTTGGGCGACGTGCTCCCTTTCGGAGCGCAATCGCTCTGCATGCCATTTTCGACGCACATGAGATCAACTTACACCGCAACACCGAGCGACATCGAGCACAAGTGGTTCATCGTCGACGCCGAAGGAATGGTGCTCGGACGACTCGCGGCCGAAGTCGCACAGATCATACGCGGCAAGCATAAGCCAATGTTTACGCCGCACATGGACACGGGTGACAACGTCATCGTCATCAACGCGTCCAAGGTGAAGGTCACGGGCCGCAAGGCGGAGCAGAAGCGCTACTTCCATCACACCGGCTACATGGGCCACGAGCGCTTCACGCCGTTCGCCACCATGATCGCCAAGCACCCGGATCGTGTGATCGAGAAGGCCGTGTACGGCATGCTTCCGAAAACGGCACTCGGCCGGCAGGTACTTCGTCTCAAGCTGCGTGTCTACGCGGATGCGGATCACCCGCACACCGCGCAGCAGCCAACCGTCCTCAAACTTCGTCAGAGCGAGAGCAAGTAATGGCCGAAGGGATTACGCACACGATCGGGCGCCGGAAAGAAGCGGTCTGCCGTCTTTACATCCGTGCCGGCTCCGGCAAGTGGGATGTGAACGGCCGCACGCTCGGCGATTACTTCCCGCGTCCGACGCTCGTGTCGGCGATTCAGCAGCCGTTCACGGCCACTGACACGCTCGGCCGTTACGATGTGAAGGCGAAGCTGGAAGGCGGTGGTCAGAGTGGGCAGGCGGGCGCGCTGCGCCTGGCTGTTTCCCGCGCGCTGGTCGAGATGGACGAGACGCATCGTCGCAAGCTGCGTGACCTGGGCCTCATGACGCGCGACTCACGCTCGGTCGAGCGCAAAAAGCCGGGTCGTCCGAAGGCACGCAAGCGGTTCCAGTTCTCCAAGCGGTAAGCAGTTGCAGCATCGCAGGCCGCATCTTCCGCGGCCTGCGAATCTTTCACGCTCTCCGAGTTGCGTCGGGTGCCGCCACGAGCGGTCGATGCCAACGATGACGAGAGCGGCCGACACAACCCGAAGGGATTACCAGTACTCATGACTCTGCCCAACCTCGATCAACTGCTCGAAGCCGGTGTCCATTTCGGACACCAGACCCGCCGCTGGAACCCGAAGATGCGCCGCTACATCTTCGCCGAGCGCAACGGGATCCACATCATCGATCTGCAGAAGACGCTGCGCCAGCTCGAGCTCGCCCAGAAGCTCGTGCGCGATGCGGTGCTGCGCGGTGAGAACATCCTCTTCGTCTGCACCAAGCGCCAGCTCAAGGGAATCGTGCAGGCCGAGGCCGAGCGCTGCGGCGCGATGTTCGTCACGGAGCGCTGGCTCGGCGGCATGCTGACGAACTTCCAGACGGTGAAGAAGCAGATTCGCCGCCTGAAGGATCTCGAGGCCGGCAGCGAAGAGGGCGGCGACTTCCAGAACTACACGAAGAAAGAGCAGCTCATGATGTCCCGTGAGCTCGAGAAGCTGAACAAGTACCTCTCGGGCATCAAGAACATGGGCCGCCTGCCTGGCTTGCTGTTCATCGTGGATTCCAAGAAGGAAAAGATCGCCGTCACCGAAGCGAACAAGCTGCAGCTGCCAATCGTCGCGATCGTCGACACGAACGCCGATCCCGATCTCATCTCCGTGCCGATCGCCGGCAACGACGATGCGATCCGCTCGGTGGAGCTGATCACGAAGGCGATTGCCGACACGATCGCCGAGGCACGCCGCGAGGCGCCGAAGCGCGAAGAGTCGGAAGAGGGCGAGGAAGGACAGACGACATACAGCTCCGATCGTGGAACGGAGCCCGCGGATGAAGGCGAGAAGCGTCGCCGTCGCCGCCCGCGTCGTCGCGCGAAGCCCGAAGCGATCGCGGCTCGCCTGAACGTAGGCGGACAGGCCGCGGATGCGCCGGATGCCGGAGCGCCTGCGCCCGAAGAGGCAGCCGCGGAGTAGCGTGTGCCGGAGTAGTGTCCGGCCCGCTTTCGACGTAAACTGAGTTCGCCGCCGGCCCCGCCGGCGGCGTTCTCGTGAAAGACACATGATGCATGCGGCCGCGCGGGGTTCTGCGGCTGCCCGAGACCAGAACACGCTCGCGAGCGTGAAAGGATTGAAAATGGCTACTACTACTGCGTTTACAGCAAAGCACGTTCAGGAGCTCCGCCAGAAGAGCGGCGCGGGCATGATGGACGCGAAGCGGGCATTGGAAGAGGCGGGCGGCGACATGCAGAAGGCGGGGGAGCTGCTGCGCGCCAAGGGCATCGCCAAGGCGGAGAAGCGCTCGGATCGCACTGCGAGCGAGGGACGCGTCGGCAGCTACATCCACCACAATGGTAAGGTGGGCGTACTCGTCGAGGTGAACTCGGAGACGGACTTCGTGTCCGGCACCGACGAGTTCAAGGAGCTCGTGCGCGAGATCGCGCTGCACATTGCGAGCGCCTCACCGCTGTCCGTCGATCGCGACGGTATCCCGACGGAAGAGGTCGAGCGCGAGCGTCGGATCGCCGAGCAGCAGTTCGCCGAGAGCGGCAAGCCGGAGTCGCTGCGCGAGAAGATCGTGCAGGGGAAGATCGACTCGTTCTTCAAGCAGCACACGCTGATGTCGCAGGAGTACGTCCGCGACAACAAGAAGACGATCGGCGATCTCGTGAAGGAGCTGTCCGCGAAGGTCGGCGAGAACATCGTGGTGAAGCGCTTCGCCCGCTTTCAGCTGGGGCAGGAGTAATCGCCAGCGTGGCGCCGCTCAAGTATTCGAGCGTGCTGCTCAAGCTCTCCGGCGAAGCACTCGCCGGAGAGCGCTCCACCAGTTTCGACTTCGACGTCCTCGATCGCCTCGCTGAGGAGATCAAGGACGTCGTTGCGCTTGGGACGCGCGTGGGCGTCGTGATCGGCGGCGGCAACATCGTGCGCGGCGCGCAGCTTTCAAAAATGGGAATGGATCGCATCGGCGCCGACTACATGGGAATGCTCGGCACCGTCATCAACGCGCTCGCGATGCAGGACGTGCTCGAGAAGAAGAACATCGACACGCGCGTGATGACCGCGATTCGCATGGAAGAGATCGCGGAGCCGTACATTCGCCGCCGCGCCCAGCGCCATCTGGACAAGGGGCGCGTCGTGATCTTCGCCGGCGGAACCGGCAATCCCTATTTCTCGACGGACACTGCGGCGGTGCTGCGGGGTATCCAGATGAAGGCCGACGTCATCATCAAGGCGACGAGTGTTGACGGCATCTACTCCGCGGATCCCAAGAAGGACAAGAATGCGACCATGTACGAGACGCTGTCCTACAAGGAAGTCATTCGCGACGAGCTTGGCGTGATGGACCAGACCGCGATCACGCTCTGCCGCGAAAACTCGATGCCACTGATCGTCCTCAACATTTCACGCCCGGGCTCCGTCGCCAGCGCGATACGCGGCGATCGGGTGGGCACACTCGTCCAATGAGCACGATTCCACAGTTGGTGAAAGACGCGCGCGCCGCCATGGACAAGGCGCTCGAGAGCTCCCGCAAGGAGTTCTCTTCAATCCGCAGCGGCAAGGCGTCGACCACGCTCCTCGACACGATCCGCGTGGATGCGTACGGACAGTCGATGCCCATGTCGCAGGTCGGTAGCGTGGCCGCGCCCGAGGCGCGACTGCTAACGATCACCCCGTGGGACAAGGGACTCACGCAGGCGATCGAGAAGGCGATTCGCGACTCCGACCTCGGCCTCAATCCTCAGAGTCAGGGCGGCGTGATCCGCGTGCCGCTGCCGTCGCTCAACGAAGATCGGCGCAAGGAGCTCGTGAAGGTCGTGCACCGGCTCGCCGAGGATGGGCGGATCGGCGTGCGGCACGCGCGCACGGTGGCGCGCGATGCGATCAAGAAGCTCGACAAGGCGCCGGAAGACGACAAGAAAGCGGCGGACAAGGAGCTGCAAAAGGCGCACGACGAGCACATCGCGAGGCTCGAGGCAATGCTGAAGTCGAAGGAAGCCGAAATCATGGAAGTGTAGGGTCGCTCGCATGAAGGCGCCGGAGATGCTCGCACGCATCCGTGAGAACGGCGCGATTCCAAGACACATCGCGATCATCATGGATGGCAAC
>PLMM01000236.1 GCA_003142495.1 Gemmatimonadota bacterium
TCGCGCGCCACCCTCCCCTCGCGCACGAGCTGCGTCACGACCGCCAGTGCGCATCCGCCCTCCGGAGCCGCGTCGACACCCGTGGCGCGCGAGAGCTGGAGCGTCGCCGCGCGAATCGCGCTCTCGCTCACCGCGAACGCGTCGCCGCCGCTCTCCTTCACCGCGCGCAAGATCAGCCGGTCGCCCAGCGGCCCCGGCACGCGCAGCCCGCTCGCATGCGTCGTCGGATTCTCCCACGGCGTGGCGTGATCCGCGCCGGCGTCGAACGCGCGCACGACCGGCGCGCAGCCATCCGCCTGCGCCACGATCATCTTCGGCATCGCGATGCTCTTCGGCAGCCACCCTCCGTCGCGCATCTCGGCGAATGCCTTCCACATTCCGATCAGCCCCGTGCCGCCGCCCGTCGGATAGATGACGTGCGTGGGGAGTCGCCACCCCAACTGCTCGGCGAGCTCGTAGCCCATCGTCTTCTTCCCCTCGATGCGATACGGCTCGCGCAGCGTCGACACATCGAAGTAGCCGCTCGACGCCGCGAACGCGCGCGCCTGCTTCCCCGCGTCGCCGATGTGTCCGTCGACGAGGATCAGCTCTGCGCCGAATACGCGGATCGTCTCGAGAATCGGTGACGGCGTGCTCGCGGGCGCGTACACGCGCACGGGAAGCCCCGCCGCCGCGCCGTATGCCGCGAGCGCCGCGCCGGCGTTCCCCGCGGTGGGCGTGACGAAGCCCGGAACACCGAGCGCGCGGGCGCGCGTGACGGCGGCGCTCATGCCGCGCGCCTTGAACGATGATGTCGGATTCAGTCCCTCATCCTTGATCCACAGGCGCGCGACGCCAGCTGCGCGCGCAAGCGCTGGCGAGTCGTGCATCGGCGTGAGTCCTTCGCCGAGGGACACGGGAGCTTCACCGTCGAGCAGAGGAAGCACGGGGGCGTAGCGCCACATGTCCCAGCGTGCGGTGAGTGCAGCGCGCGAGGGGAAGGCGGAGTCGAAGCGAACGAGAAAGGGCTGTCCGCATTTGGAGCAGACAGTGGCAAGCGCATCGCCCGGCGCATGTACGTCACAGGCCGAGCATTCGAGGTGCCAGGTAGTCAATCGAGTCTCAGGTGATAGGCGATTTATTTGCCAGGCGAAGAGTCGCCGATGTGTACGCCGCGCATCATCTCGTGGAACTGCTTGTCGAGCGCCACCCCATTGTCGTCCAGGACGGGACTGTGGCGGCCTCGAGGGAGAACTGTCGATGGAAGAAACGCGGAGGACGCGGCGTAGACAATGATCGTCGCGTTGCGTTTCTGATCGTACCAGAACGCGTAGTACCCGTGCAGCGAGAGGTCGTGATAGGACGGAAGATTGAGCCTCGCCGTCGCCCCGGGCATTCCGATGTAGTGCGCCAGCGGCGTTCCTCCCGGACTAAGGTCGCTGTGCGTCTGCATATGAAACAGACAAACCGTCCGCTCGACGCCATCGATCATGATCTTCTGCATGTCCACGGTCGTATCCGCCTTCGCGAGCGGGTGAGGATCACCCATCGCTCCCAACCACGATCGCTGATCGTACTCGGCCAGCTTCATCACCGATCGAATCGCGTAATTCTTCCCGCTCGCAAGTCTGAAGGCGCTATCTCCAACCACGGTGTACACGCCGAACCACGCCTGATAGAGCTCCGACTGCGGATCGGATCGCGCCGCGTACGTGTGCGGCGGCACCGCCTTTCCATATGCGTAGTGATTGACGCCGCGCAAGCCAAGCGGTTGCCAGATCGTGTCCATCACCTGTTGCGCGACCGTCCACGTGGCCGGCATTACCGAGAACTGCACGTGCACGCGGTGCTCGAGCGAGGCGCCGTCCTCGCTCGATGTCGCCTGCGCGAGCACGGCCGGTGATGCAACGCAGAAAGTGAACGCGAGCGAAAGAGCTAGCGACTTCATTTTTCGTCCATGAGAGGGGCCCGATGAAGCTACGCAAACGCCCGGGAATTCGCATCATAGGCGGCCGGCGCGCCGTCGGAAGCACCAAAGTCTTGACTTCGCAGCCTTCGCGCTCAATACTAAACCACATGGTTTACCGATTGAAATCCCTCGACGACACCTTCTCCGCCCTCGCCGACCCCACGCGGCGCGACATCCTCTCGCGCCTCGCCACCGGCGAGCGCACGATCGGCGAGCTCGCCTCGCGCTTCACCATGTCGCTCCCCGCCGTGTCCAAACACGTGCGCGTGCTGCAGCGCGCTGGGCTCGCGACGGTCGAGAAGGAGGGTCGTGTACGGCGCGCGACGCTCAACGCCGCGCCGATGCGCAACGCGCTCGAGTGGATTGCACACTACCGGAAGTTCTGGGAGACAGAACTCGATCTCCTGGCCGCCTATCTCGAAAACCCTTCACTGCCCGATGCCCCATGGCCAACAACACCGAAGCCCCGCCAACCCTCGAAATCCGCCGCACGATCCGCGCGCCGCGGCAGCGCGTCTACGACGCGTGGACGAAAGCGGAAGAGCTGAAGCAGTGGCACGCCCCCGGCCCGCTCACGGTGTCGCTGGTCGAGATGGACGTGAGACCCGGTGGAAAATACCGGATTCACATGCGCTCACCGGACGGCAAAGATCACAAGGTCTCCGGCGAGTATCGCGTGGTCGATCCGCCGAAGAAGGTGGTCTACAGCTGGGGGTGGGATGGTGATCACCCGGTGAAGGACAGCACCGTCACCATCGAGTTCTTCGAGCGTGGCGATGCGACGGAGGTCGTGCTCACGCACTCCGGCATCTCGCACGATGGCGAGCGCAAGGGACACACGGAAGGCTGGACGGCGATCCTCGACAAGTTCGAAGCGCTTTACTCGAAGGGTGCCGCATGAAGGCCAAGGATATCTTCGCCGAGTCGCTCGCGCGCATTCAGCGTCACTCACGCTGGCGCTGCTCCTGCGCGCGCAATCGCCTGCCCGCCACTCGCGCCGCCCACACCACAAGGATGGCCGCGACCACGAATGCGATCGACCACGCATACCCTTCCCACCAAGGCATGTTCGGCGTACCCTGGCCCAGGGAAATCTCGGTGTGCGCTCGCCGAGCCACCTTCGCCAGCCACGCGGAGTAGATCGCGCCACCGAGGAGGAGCGGCGGCAGGATGTACATCTTCCGCACCGACTCCTTCGTCAGCCCCGCATCGTATGTGTAGGCCATGCTGCCCTCAAGAGCGACTGTAGACGGGTAAGTCGACGGTGCCGCGGCACACGTCTACAGGCCCGAGTAGTCCCGCTCCTGCTTCTGCAGCTGTCGCCATCTCGTGCGCGCAGCCCGGAGTGCGACGCCCGCGGCGAAGAGAAAGGCGAGCGACCAGAGAAATCCCTCCCACCATGGCCAGTTCATCTTTCGCTGCCCGATCGCAATCGCCGTGTGCGTTCGGAGCGCGTGCCAGCCCAGCCATGCGGCGAACATCGCGACGATGATGAGAATCGGCGGAAGGTTGTAGAGCTTCCGCACCGATTCCCGTGTCAGCTCTGCACTGTACTTGTAGGCCATGCTACCCCCCAGGCATTACGACGCACAGACGATAGCACAGCCAGCGCGATAGTTCAACATCGCGCCGGCCGGCTAGCCCGCGCTCAGGTCGTCGAGCGCGTGACCGTCGCGATACCGCAGTGCGCCCACACTATGTGGAGGACGCCCGTTTTTCCAGAGGTGGTGATCGTTGCGGCGATCTCACCGGTCTGAATTGGCTCGGTGCCCGACTGCGCGCACGACGGGTTGTACACGAGTGGCGTGACGGTCGCGATGGTGAAGGTATCCGACGCCGTTCCGTCAGTGTACGAGACACCACCACCCACCGTCACGTTGGGCAATGGGACACCCTTTCGCGGTCCCAAGGAATTTTTTGCGACCGCAGTTAGTACACGATCGCCAATCCCAGCGACTCCACGCGCTGGTACACGAAGAGCGGCGGCGGATTGCCGTTGTTGAAGCTGAAGGAGAGCCCCGCATGCTCGGTGAATTTGTACGTCGCCGAGAGGGTGCCGTAGTCGAAATTCGATGTCGATGCGGACGAGGGAACATCGTTCAGCTTGTAGTGCTGCCAATCTGCGGAGACGTCGAAGCCCGCGCAGCCGATGACCTTGCACAGGCGAGACGGATTTTTTGGCGCGCGCCACCTCGCGACGAGGTTCGCGCCCCCCTTCCAGCGCGACGGATCGTTCGACTCCGGGCGCGACACCGACCGCCCCTTCACGGTCCACCCCTGCTCGAGCCCGATGTCGGGCCACAGCTGAATCGTTCCGCCGAGCGGAATCGCGTGCGCCGAGAGTGGGCCGAGCCCGGGGCGGATCACGATGTCGAGCGGGATGAAGTTTATTACCGTCCCCTTCTTGTCCGACTCGGCTCGCGGCGTGATGAACGCTGCAATCGTGTTCAGAAAGTGTGTTCTCGAATCCCAGATGAAGAGCCCCGTGAACTGCAGCCCCGGATCGATGTACCCCTTGGTGCTCGCATCCGTCGACACGAGCAGATCGAGATACGGCGAGAGTGAGGTGTAGCGAATGAAGCCGTTGTCGCCGAAGTGCGTGCTCTGCAGCGCGAAGGGTGCGTCTCGCACCATCACCTGCAGCGTCGCCGTGGATGTGGTGGTCGTCTTCGAGTAGCCGCCCTGAATGCTGAGCGAGTAGAGCGACTGATCCTTCTGCGTCAGACCCACGGGATCCTTGTTCGCGTAGGTAACCGCCGTGATCGCAACGGCCGGCGTCGGCGCATTGCCGCTCCCCGCATCCACGAATCTCGCGGTGACCTTCTCGCCGTCGTGCACGTTGACCGCGGGATCGAGGTTGCAGATGTACGCGAGCGCGTTCGGATTGTAGCAGAGCGACTGGCCCGCGCGCGTGTTGTTCTGCGCAGGGATCGGCAACCTCCGGCCGCCGATCGAGAGCTCGATGCTCGCGCTCGAGTCATTCGTTGCATCGATGTCGTAGTCGACCTCGATCTTGTAAAGCGGCGACTTCCCAAGCGGTTGCACGCGGGCGCCCACAGTAGCCACGGGCAGATAGACGTTCGCGCCAACGAACGCCGGCTTGCCATCCTTGAGCACCGGTATGCTGTCGAGCACGAGCACGTACGAGTGTGAGTCGATGAGCGATGGCGCCCCATCGGCGAGCGCGAGGCAGACTCGCTCCTCTCGCCGGCTTGCGGTGCCGCACCCCGCGTCAGTGACATCGCTGAGCTGCTTCAGCGGCAACAGCGCATTGCCGGCGCGATCGAGCAGCGCGAAGCGCGCCGCATTCAGCGGATCACCGCTTCTCAACGGCAGCTTGAGTAGCACGATGAGCGCACGCCGGTCGGCTCGTCGCACGACGCGAAAATCTCCCGTGGACTGCGCCCGGGCGGAGATCGCGCACGCGAGAAGCGCCGCGATCGCGACGGGCACGGCGATTCGATGCCGGCTGCCGAACGACATCATGGCAATCGCTGCCTAACCTGATGCGAGAGCGTGTCGGCGGTGTCCGCGCAGGCGACGTCGGTTGGCTTGAACAGCGGCATCAGCGCCGGCCACTCGGCGTTGAGCTCCGACGCGGTGCGCCCGCGCAGAATGAGATTGCAGGGTGCGGCCAGGTCGGAGAGGCAGAGGGCGCCGACCTTCGCGATGGGCTGGCCAGTCACACTCGCCATGATCGCGACGACCTTCGGGCGCACGTCATCTCCCGATGCAAGCGCCGACTTCGTGACTGGTTCCTTCGCCTTCGTCGCCACCTTCCCCGCACTCTTCTTCCCTTTCTTCGCAGCCATGATTCTTCCCGACTACGGAGCCGCGATCGCTGCAGCCACAACCCTCAACCCATCGCTCGGCTGCCCGAACACCCACACCTCGTACCGATGTCCCGCCTCCACGGTGAGCGTCGTAGCAACGCCGGGCGTGTGCCCTGCGCACGTGCGCAGGCCCTGCCCGCGCGGCGACGTGACGACGGCGAGCGTGTGCGCGCCCGCGGCTATAGGAAAGAGCAGCGTGGTGCTCACCGACGACGGTTGCTTGCTGAACGCCTGCTTGTCGCCGACCACGCGGCCGTCGTTCGGGGCGTGCGGACACGCGCCATCGATCATGAGATACTGTTCGGGCAGCGAGTCGACGTTGCCGTTCGCTTCTCGCACGATGAGCAGTGCCTGCGACCCTTGTATCGCCCTCTCGCTATCGGCGAGCGCCGCGTCGATCCTCTTTCCGCCCTCTACGATCGTAACCCTCGCGATCGACGCCGCACCGGAGAACCCCTTCGACGGACCGAGCGCGATCGTGAGCTGGTCGGTGGCATCGAAGCCGTTATCGACATTGCCGCCGAACGGCTCCGTGGCCTGTTTGAGCCCCGCGGGGAAGAGAAAGAGCCAGCCTCGCGAGCCCGTGTAGGTGTCTTCGGCGCGCGGCGACACGTATTCGGAGATCTCCCCGTACTTGAGCCCCTTGATGAGCGGCTCGGTCGTGGAGTCCGGCTTGCGCACATCGTAGAAGTCGAGCGGGCCGCTCGGGTGACCGTCGATCTCGAGGAGATTCGCGATGCGGATCTTCCCCGTGGGCGGGCCGTACTTGTGCCCCGAGCTGCGAGGCATCGCCGACGTATCGCCGAGCTTGGAGAGCGCGGCGGTGATGGAGTCACCGGTCGACTTCGAGAGCTTGTTCGCGTTCTTGTCGGAGCACGAAGCGGCCGACGCGAGGACAGCGAGCGCCCCGCAGAGCGCGAGCGCGCGGGTGCGTGTGCTGAGGAGATCGGAGGTCATCGTCACCTTGTGGCGCGGGAGTCGAGGAGCTGTCGGCAATGGCACCATCATCATAGCTGGCGGCAGCCCCGCGAGCTAGCGGACACGCCGTCAGCTCTCCTC
>PLMM01000146.1 GCA_003142495.1 Gemmatimonadota bacterium
CGGGTGTATTAGCGACCGTGCGTTTCGGTGGCTCCGCGCTGGTGTCGCCGACCACCGCCTATGCGTGCAGACAGGGAAACATCGGCGCGTTCATCGACACTGGGGTCGGGTATCAGCTGCCGGGGTCGTTCACGGCGGTGCTCAACTTCTTCCTGACGAACATCGGAGGGCACGCGATCGACGCGGTCGGCACGCTCGCCAAGGGACCGAGTACGAACCTCTTCAACGACGACGTGTCCGTGCCGCACGGATGCGCGACGCCCAAGAGCGGCTAGTACCGATCTCCTCCCGCGATTCTCGGTCGCTTCGAGGTCAAGTAGTAGCGCGCTGCCTCATGAGCTTACACGAGAGGGCGGCCGTTTCCGACGGCCGCCCCTTCCTCTTGACCTCCGCCCAAAGCCCGATTGCTTTGTGGGCAGGACTGGTGAGATTTCCCGTTTCCTGCCAGTCCGAGAGGTTCGCTCGATGCATCCGGCCACGCTCCGTCGCAACAACGTAAAGGTGTTCGGGAAGGGCACGCAGCCGATGCTCTTCGCACACGGCTTCGGTTGCGACCAGCACATGTGGCGCTTCGTGACTCCGGCGTTCGAGAACGACTACCGCATCGTCCTCTTCGACTATGTCGGCTCGGGAAAGTCCGATCTCGCCGCGTACGACGCCGAGCGCTACGCATTGCTCGAGGGCTACACGCAGGACGTGCTCGACATTTGCTACGAGCTCGATCTGCACGACGTGATCTTCGTCGGCCACTCCGTGAGCTGCATGGTCGGCGTGCTCGCGGCGAATCGCGAGCCCGAACTCTTCGAGCGGCTCGTCATGATCGGCCCCTCGCCGCGGTACATCAACGATGCGCCGGACTACGTCGGCGGCTTCGAGCGCGCCGACATCGAGGGGCTGCTCGAGATGATGGAGAAGAACTACATCGGGTGGGCGAACTTTCTCGCGCCCGCGATCATGAAGAATCCCGATCGTCCGGAGCTCACGGGCGAGCTCGAGGCGAGCTTCTGCTCCACCGATCCCATCATCGCGAAGCGCTTCGCCGAGGCGACGTTCTTCGCCGACAATCGCGCGGACCTGCCGGCGGTACTCGTGCCGTCGCTCATCATGCAGTGCTCCGACGATATGATCGCGCCGAACGCCGTCGGCGACTACCTGAGCCGCGAGCTTCCGGGAAGCACGCTTCACACGCTCAAGGCGACGGGACACTGTCCGCACATGAGTCATCCGGACGAGACGATCGCCGTCATGCGCGAGTATCTGCGCTCGCCCGTTGCCGCACCGCACGCCGAGCAGCGAGCCGGATGACGCGGCACGACGGCGACGCGATCGATCCGCTGCTCGACGGCGAGCCGTGCGGCTTCATCTCATTCCTTGACGACGGCAGCGTCCGCGTCGCGAACCAAACGCTCGCAAACATGCTTGGGCGTGAGCGCGAGGAGATCATCGGCAAGCACGTCGAGGGGATCCTCACTGTTGGCAGCCGCATCTTCTATCAGACGCACTTCTTCCCACTCCTTCGACTGCACGGGCATGCAGACGAGATCTTTCTGCTCCTGCGCGCGAAGAGCGGCGAGGATATCGCCGTGCTCGCGAATGCGATCCGTCGTGAGCGCGATGGCGAGTGGATCACCGATGCGGTGCTCCTCAGGCTCGTCGAGCGGCGGAAGTTCGAGGATGCGCTGCTCGAGGCGAAGCGCGCGGCGGAGCTTGCGACCGTGGAGCTCAAGCACCAACGGAAGATCGCCGAGGATGCGAATCGCGCGAAGAGCGCGTTCCTGGCGATGATGAGTCACGAGCTGCGCACGCCCCTGAATGCGATAGGCGGCTACGTGCAGCTGATCGAGATGGGCGTGCACGGCCCCGTGAACGATGCCCAGCGCGAAGCGCTCGGTCGCGTGACGCGAAGCCAGCAGCATTTGCTCCGCTTGATCAACGATCTGCTGAATCTCGCTCGCATCGAGTCCGGTCGCATCGACTACGATCTGCAGGCGATCTCCCTCGACGAAGTGGTGCAGGCGACGATCCCGATGATCGAGCCGCAGCTCGCCGCACGCGGGCTGCGCTACGAGCTCAACGTGCCGCCGGATCTCCGGGCGCAGGCGGATCGCGAGAAGGTCGAGCAGATTCTGTTGAACCTGCTGTCGAACGCGAGCAAGTTCACGCCGGCGGGCGGATGCGTGAGCATCGAGGCGGAGATTGCTATCGACAGCGACGAGATGGTCGAGCTCCGCGTGCGCGACACGGGTGTCGGCATTCCAAAGAATCGCCTCGAGCAGATTTTCGAGCCGTTCGTGCAGGTGGAGAACAGCAGGGCCGCACGCGTGGAGGGCAGCGGGTTAGGGCTCTCGATCAGCCGCGAGATGGCGCGAGGGATGGGCGGGGACATCCTCGCGGAGAGTGCGGTGGGAGTGGGGAGTACGTTCGAGATCCGGTTGCGGCGCGGATAGTCGGCGCCGGTGCTAAGCGCCGCTACATCGCCTTGAGCGTGCTCGCCGGATCCACGCGCGCTGCGCGCAACGCCGGAAGCGCGCACGCCACGAAAGAGACGACGCAGAGCAGCAGCACGACGCCGAGATACGTCGCGGGATCGAGACGCGAAACGCCGAATAGCATTGACGCCACCGCGCGGCTCGCAATTGTCGCAGCGATGAGTCCCACCGCGATGCCGACCGCCGTCAGCTTCATCCCGATGCGCAGCACCATCCGGACGATCGTCCCCGCCGATGCGCCGAGCGCAGCGCGCACGCCGATCTCGCGCGTGCGCTCCGTCACACTCACGGAGAGCACGCCGTAGATCCCGATCGCCGCGAGCGCCAGCGCCGAGAGCCCGAACGCCTCGAAGAGGATCAGCGCGAAGTGGCGATCCGACAGCGCGCGATCCGCGAGCTCGCCCATCGTCGCGACACCCGAGATCGGAATGTCCCGATCGACGGACCAGATCGCGCTGCGAATCGCGGGCGCCAGCGCGGCCGCGTCGCCGCGCGCACGCACGACGAGCGACATGCTTCCGTCCACCCAATGCCATTGCGGCGGCGTGAGATAGATCTGATCCGGCTGCTCGCCGTCCAGCGGCGACTGCTTCACGTCGCTGACCACGCCGACGATCGAGTACCAGTCGCCCTCCTCGGCACCGAAGCGCAGCCGCCGTCCGATCGGATCCTCGCCCGCGAACTTCCTCCGCGCGAACGATTCGTTGATCACCACCGCCCTCGGCGCACCCGCTCCGTCGCGCGCGTCGAGCAAGCGCCCGCGGCGCAGGGGAATGTCCATCACGCCGAAGTATTCCGGAGTGACGGCGTAGCGCAACGCCGCGCCGTCGTCCCTCGGATCGGCGTCGCTCTCGACATGCACACCGTAGTTGTCGATCTCCCCGTTGAGAGGGAGCAGGCTGGTGAACGCGGCGTCCTTCACTCCCGGTTGCTGGCGCACGGCGTCGAGCGTCGCGGCGTACAGCCGGTAGCGCGCACCTCACACCTGCGCGGTGCGCGTGCTGTCGTCCTGATACTGCGGCCCCGTGTCCTGCAGCTGCATCGTCAACAGCTGCGATGAGTCGAAGCCGAGCCGAACGGCGAAGACGCGCGAGATGCTTTTGAGCAGGAGCCCCGCGCTCACCAGCAGCACGAGCGCGAGCGCGACCTCCGCCACCACGAGAATTCCACGCGTCCGCCGATCGCCGCCGACGATGCGCGCCGAGCTCTCCTTCGCCCCGCCGTGCGGCTCCCGCGCCGCGGAGCTGAGCGCGGGAAGCGCGCCCACGACCACACCGATGGCCGTTGTAATGGCGAATCCGAATGCGAAGACGGTGCCGTCCAGATGAATGGCGCCGAGCCGTGGCACGCCGGGCGGGCTGAGCGCGACGATGCCGAGCACTCCCAGCTCCGCCACGAACATCCCGACGATGCCGCCCAGCAGCGCGAGCGCGACACTCTCGGTGATGAGTTGGCGCGCGATCCGCGTTCTCCCCGCGCCCAGCGCCGAGCGCATCGCGAATTCGCCGCGCCGCTGCGCGCTGCGAGCGAGGAGTAGATTCGTGACATTCACGCACACGATCGCGAGCACGAGCAGCACGCCGATGGCCACCGCGATCAGCACCGGTCGAATCGTACGCGTGACATCCGCCTGCAGTGAGCTCACGACGATCCCGTCATCGAGCGCCGCCCACGGCACACGCGTGAATTCCGGCACAGGCGCGCGCGCGATGCGATTGAGCTCGGCTCGCGCCGCATCGATGCTCGTGCCAGGAAGCACGCGCGCGACGACGCGAAGATGATGCCCCCACTCTCGGCTCTGCGGACCGAACACCTCGTCGTACTGCAGCGGCGTCCACATCTCGGCCAGTGGCGCGAGCACGTTCTCGAAGTCGCGCGGCATCACGCCGATCACGAGGTATTGGTCGTCGCCGAGGCGGATACTCTTGCCGACGATCTCGCGATCGCCGTTGAATCGCCGCTGCCAGAGCGCGTCACTGATAATTGCGACATGCGGACCGTGCGGGCGGTCGTCGTCCCTATGAAAGTCGCGACCCATCTGGGGCGCGCGATCGAGGGCGCGGAAGTAGTCCGCGCCAACGCGCTGGCCCACGAGCCGCTCGGGCTTTCCGCCGTCGATGAGTGCGGGCGCCCAACCATTGACCGGAGCGATGAACGCGAAAGAGTGGCTACGTTTCGCGAGCTCGAGGTAGCTGCCGAAGGTGAGTGGGAGGGGCTCGCCGCTCTTCAGAACGTCGGAGACCATCGCGAGGCGATTCGCCTCGGGGTAGGGGAGCGACTCGAGCAGCACCGGCTTGACCACGCTGAAGATCGCGGTGCTTGCGCCGATCCCGAGCGCGAGAATGAGCATGGTGGTGATCGTGAAGCCCGGATCCCGGCGCAGCCTGCGCAATCCATAGTGGAGATCGCCGAGCAGCGTGGCGACGAAGTGCTCCCAGCCGTGCGATCGCAGCTCCTCGCGCGCGACGGTGAGGTTGCCGACCTCGAGGATCGCCTCGCGCTGCGCCGTGGCCGGCGAGGATCCACGCGCCACGCGCTCCGCGCCCGAGAGCTCCACATAGTGCTCAAGCTCATCTTTCAGATCGCGATCCGCCTCGGCTCCGTTGGTGAGCGCGTGCATCCCGCGCGTCAGCTGCCGCCAGAGAGACACGGCGCTACCCGTCGGCCTTGAGGAGGCGCGCGATAGCGGCCGCGCGGCGCGTCCAGTCTTCGGTCTTGAGACCGAGCTCCTTGCGGCCGGCGCGCGTGAGGCTGTAGAACTTGGCGCGTCGCGAGTTCTCGGTCTGCCGCCATTCCGCGTCGAGCGAGCCCGCGCGCTCGAGGCGCTGGAGCGCCGTGAGGAGTGAGCCGGGATTCACCTTGAACACGCCGCGCGAGATCTGCTCAACGCGCTTCCCGATGCCGAAGGCGTGCATCGGGCGCAGGCTGAGCGTGCGCAGGATGAGCATGTCCAGCGTGCCCTGAATGACATCGGTATTCGGCTCGTCCATTGCCATCCTCGCGTGATCGTCTCACGCGAGGATAGCGCACTATCACTTGATCGTCAAGA
>PLMM01000359.1 GCA_003142495.1 Gemmatimonadota bacterium
TCCTTGCGCCGATCCGCCGGTGCCAGGTTGATCGTGAATCGCTTCGGGGGAACCACGAAGCCCGAGTTGACGAGCGCCGCGCCCACGCGCTCGCGGCTCTCCTTCACCGCGCCCGCCGGAAGCCCGACGATGGTCCACTGCGGCAGCCCCTGCGCCGCGTCGACCTCGACTGTCACATCATAGGCCTCGATGCCGATGACGGCGGCGGAATGGATGGCGGCGAGCATTCGTTCACCCTACCGGCCGCTCCACCGACTACATCATCGCGCGCTCGCCAACCGGCGCGCCGCGCGGCGCGCTCACTTTCGCTCCCACGGATACTCCTTCGCGCCGCCCTTCCCCTCGAAGTCCGTTGACACACTGAGATTCCGCCACTTGCGATCCGCCTCGAGCCGCGCGAGATCCGCCTGCTCCGCCGCGTGCGCAGCATCGCTGCCTAGCAACAGCCTGAGTGGCGGCGCATCGAGACTCACGATATGGATGATCACCGCCGCCGCCCTCGCGGGATCGCCCGGTTGCTTCCCGTCGTAGTCGCGCTGAAATCGCGCAACCTTCCCCACCGTTTCGTCGTACTCGGGCCGGCCCGCGCGAATCGTCGTCGATGCGCCAGCGAAATCGGTGCGGAAGCCGCCCGGCTCCACGATCGTCACCTTGATGCCGAACGGTGCGACCTCCTTCGCGAGCACCTCCGAGAATCCCTCGACGCCCCACTTTGCCGCAGCGTACGGCGCGCGCCCCACGGGTCCAACGCGTCCGCCGATCGATGAGAGCTGGATGATGTGCCCCGAGCGCTGTTCGCGCATCACCGGAATCGCGGCCTTCGTCACGTTGATCACGCCGAAGAGATTCGTCTCGATCTGCGCGCGAAAATCCGCGAGGCTCGTGTCCTCGATCGAGCCGATATCGCCGTATCCGGCATTGTTGACGAGCACATCGATGCGCCCGAACGCGCCCACTGTGGCAGCGATTGCCATAGTTGCAGCGCTCTCACTCGTGACGTCGAGCGCCACCGCGCGCACGCGATCCCCATAGCGCTCCACCAGATCACTCAGCTGCTCCGGCTTCCGCGCCGTCGCCACGAGCCGCTCGCCCGACTCGAGCACCGCCTCCGCCAGCGCGCGACCGAGACCGCGCGAGCTGCCGGTGATCAACCAGACCTTTGCCATCGCATCTCCCTTTCCCTATCCAAGGCAAAGGGGACGCGCATTGTTTCCGCCTTCGGGGCGGGCGCCTCACCGCCCCGGTGGCTGCGACATTACTTATAGTGTTGGGAACCCGGCTTCACCGCGCAACGAAGATCATCGACGATCGATGAGAGCAACACTCGCATGCTGACCACTCGCCCCGCCACCTCCAACGACGCCCTCGCCGTCGCGCGCGTGCACGTGCGCGCCTGGCAAGATGGCTATCGCGGCCTCATCGCCGACGAATACCTCGATGCTCTGAGGCCGGAAGATCGCGCGGATCGTTACACGCTTGGCTCATCCGACCCGAGCGACCCGTACACGATCGTCGCCGTGCGCGATGGCGTCATCTGCGGCTTCGCGACCACGGGGCCATGTCGCGATGAGCATGCCGACGCCAACACAGGACAGCTGCTCGCGTTGCATGTGGACCCCAGCGCGTGGGGGCGCGGCGTCGGCCGCCGCCTCATCGAGGAGGCGCGCGCGCGGCTGCACTCGCTCGGCTTCACCGAGGCCGTGCTCTGGGTGCTCGTGGGCAATGAGCGCGCCCAGCGCTTCTACCGCATCGACGGTTGGAGCCCGGAGAATATCGAGCGCACCGTCGAGCTCTGGGGCACGAGCATCGACGACGTCCGCTATCGGCGCGCGCTGCCCTGAGCGATTGCCCTATTGATACATGATGAACAACGGCACCGGATCCATCTCCATTACCTGCGCAGGTGACAGCATCGGCTTGTCGTTCTTGTAGAACAGCTTGAAGCCCGCGAACTGCACCGGCCGATCGTGCACGTACGCCTTGTACGATCCGTACTTGAGCCGCGGCGGCCCGAAGCCATCCATGTCCACCACGATCTGCACGCGCGGATCGAGCTTGATCTTCTGATGGTTCGACAGCATCGGCGTCGTGAAGCGATGCACGATCAGCATCTTGGGTGGCAGCTTGAGCGAATCCACCAACGTCGCGAGCACAGCCGACACCGCGTTGACGTCCGCCGCATCGATGCGCCCGATCACCTTCCCCGGAATCTTCTTCGTGCCGATCGAGAACTCGGGATCGAGCGCGAGATGCACGTACGGGCGCGCGAGATACTTCATCAGCGGCACCATCTCCGCCGCCATCGTGCTCCGCCCCGTCTGAATGTCGAGAATCACGAGATAGTGATGCGACTCGGCCCATCCCATCACGCGCGCGATCAGCGTGTCGGGCATCCGCGCGCGATAGAGCCCGCTCTTCCCCGGCCCCGCTTGCGCAACGGTCGCGATCAGCTCGAGCGCCGGCAGCGCGGGGCGCCCGCTGTCGACCGCCGCATACGCCGCCGCCTGCTTCGCGAGTCGCTCGAGCATCGAGTCGGGCTTGATCTCGCCGAGGATGCCCATGCGCTTCGACATCGGATTGCCATAGTAGGCCACCACGCGGCAGCCAGGGAAGAGCGACCCCGCGCGCCGGTGCGTCGCCGCCGAATCGGTCAAGAGCGCGATCGCGGCGAGGGAGTCGGCGTGCACCTTCGCCTTCGCACGCGCAACGGAGTCCGCGTGCGCAGCGCGCGGAGACCTCGGCGCAGCCGTCACGCTCGTGTCCGCACGCGTCGCCGCGGAGTCGGCGTGCGCCGCGCCCCCACTCGAATCTCGCCACGCGGCAACGACGTGCGCCGTATCCGCACTCGCACCCACCATGTGCATCGAGTCGGCCTTCGCGCGCTTCACACTATCCGCGTGCGACTTGGGCGCCGTCTCCACGCGCGCCGGCTTCCGCGGCACCGGCAGCCCGCCTCGCGCACACACGGCCGGCACGCTGAACCCCGTCACCGAATCACGCCATCCGCCCGCCGCCGCTACACGCGCCGCTACGCCCTTCGAAGCCTCGGCAAGAGAGTCCGTCGTCCGCGACGCTCTCGCATCCCTCGCATCCTGACACGCGACGATCAGCGCGCCCGCCACCACCAGCCCGCGCATCCCTACCCGCATCACGCGGCGCTCGGTGCTTCGTCGCTCGACGCTCGCATCGACTCGGGATCTACGCCGCCAGCTCGCAGCCACGCCACATACGCGCTCGGCGCAATCTCCGACGGCTTGATCTCACTTCGCCCGCCCCAGAACACGTTCGTGTAGCTCACCGGAATTCCCGCCTCCGCGAGATGCGCGTCGATCGCGGCCTTGTGATCCAGCACGAGCTGTTTGTCCGTGCCGTGCGCCACAGCCATGATGTTCACGTTCGCGAACTCGTCTCCGCCCTCGCGCCAGTACGCGTGCGTGAGAATGTGGTGGCGCCCGACCTCCTTCCCCGCCTCGATCTCACGCCCCACCGGCACGCGCCAATGAAAGAGCGCGTTGTAGCGAGTCACGCGCACGCCATCCGCGCCCGGCTTCACGTGCTCGAGGAACGTGGAAAAGCGACCAATCACGCCACGCTCGGCCAGCCCGCGCGCCACATGTAGGAATTCTACATATGACACGCCGGCCTCCTCTGCGCGCGCGCGCCACGGTTGAGGGCCGATCTCGTCGATCCTGAGCTCGCGCTTGAGCGGCTCCAGCACGCGCCACTCGAGCTCCGACAGCTCGACGATGTTCGTGTCCATCACGCGCCCAGCCTCTTCCGACCGCGATCCCGGCACCATCCCCTTGCGACGCACGTGCCCGACGCCGAGCGCGAAGAGCCGCTTGGCGGGCATCACGCGAAACGCATCGGCGCCCACACGCTCACCCACCAGCGCGCAGTGCTTCTCGCGCGAATAGCCCTGCGGCACCTTGAGCGTCGTCCACAACCGATAGCTCGACCCCTGCGTCGCGCCGTCCGTCGAGCGGATCACCACGTGCCCCGAGAACGGATCGTCGCGCACGAAGTACTCGAACGCCGCGTCGAGCTGGGTCTCGGGCACGCGCCACGCGACCAGCGCGCCGGGCGCGAGATTCGTCGCCATGAGCGTCTGCCGCACGCGCCTGATCGTACCGGCGCTGAGCATCGCGCGAATGCGCGCGTGCACCACCTCTTCGCTCACACCCGAGAGCCGCGCGATCTCCGCGAACGGATCTTCGAGGAAGCCCGCGATGCGATCCTCCGAGATGGCGAGGATGCGCGCGTTGATCTCGTCTGCGATATCGGCGGGAAGGAGCGTGGTTGTCATGGCGTGCAAGATAACCGGGGGCGATTCGCGCGGGTGTGACGCGAGGCCGTGCTATGCCCCGCTCCCCCGCAGAACGATCCGCACCGTCGTCCCCTCCCCCTCCACGCTCGCCACCGCGATCTCGCCGCCCCAGCTCTCGACCAGCCGCCGGCTGATCGCCAGGCCGAGTCCGGATCCCCGCGTACGCGTGGAAAAGTGCGGCTCGAACAGCCGCGCCTGCACGCTCGCCGGAATCCCACTCCCGTTGTCGCGCACCGCGATCGCCACTCGCTCCGCACCGCCATCTATCCGCAGCTCGACCCACGTGGCGCCCGCGATGCGAGCATTCTCGAGCAAGTTGAGCATCACTTCGCGCAGCTCATCCTCGCGCGCATACGCCATCACCGCCGTCGCAATCCCCGCCGTTCGCCACTCGACGTCCCCCTCACCCAGCTTCTCGAGCTCGACCACGTCCCGCGCGACCGCACTCACGTCGAGCGGCTCCGCGGTCTGCAGCTCCGACGGCCCCATGCCGTAGCGGCTGAATCCCCGCGCGATCTCATCGAGGCGATCGATCTCGGCCAGAATGCGCTCCGCGTTCGTCTCCAGAATCGTGTCGAAGTCCGGGCGCTTGTCCGCGTGCGCGCGCTTCAAGTGCTGCACGCCGAGCCGAATCGGCGTGAGCGGATTCTTGATCTCGTGCGCCACCTGCCGCGCCATCTCGCCCCACGCGAGCACGCGCTGCGCGCGCGCGAGGTCGGTGATGTCGTCGAGGGTAAGCACGGATCCGCCCCGCCCCGCCGACAGTCGCGTCAGCCGTGCCTGCAGCTGCCGCCCGTGAATCGTCAGCTCGAACTCCTCCTCCTCCATCGCACTCTCGGCGAACGCGCGCAGCCGCCGCGCCGTCTCCTCGCCGAGCCTCGAGGCTTCGAGGCCAGGCGGCAGCGCGCGGTCGAGCATCGCCTCCGCACGCGGATTCGCAAGCGTGACGACATCGTCCGCGTCGAGCGCGACGACGCCGCTGGCGACGTTGCGCAGAATCGCCGCGGTACGGCGCTGCGCATTCTCCAGCGCCGCGCGGCTCTCGCCCAGGTCCGCAGCCATTCGTCGAAAGGCCGAGAACACGGGCTGGAATTCATCCGGCGCGCGCGTGGCGAGCGGTGGCTCGCGATCGCCGCGCGCGATCGCGAGCGCGGCGACGCGCAGCGCGCCGATCGGCTCCGCGAGCGAGCGCGACGCAATGCGGCTCAGCGCCAGCGCGGCGAGCGCGCCGAGCACGGTCGCGCACGCAACGAGTACCGCGAGATCGCGCCGCCGCTGATCGAGCGTCGCCTCCGTTCCGCGCGCCGGCGCGCCGATCACGTACGTCTGTCCGCTGCCACTCGTCGCAACACGGAAGCCGAAGAGCGCAGGCCCGGAGTTCACGTCCTCCATCAGACTCGCGTACACCTCGCGCCCCGCGCTCAGGCTCTGGTACGCCGATGGCGGGAGAAACGCGCCCATCGGCGCGAGCGCGTCGAATAGCGGCTGGCTCGCGCCGCCAAGCTCGCCACTGCGATAGAGCAGTAGCGGGATGTCCGTGTGCCCAATGAGCGTCGCGCCGCGACGCGCTTCCTCGTCCGTGGAGATTCCGCGCAGTGCCTCGCGCAACACGAGATCGCGCGACTGCCGGTCTTCCGTGCGCAGCCGCTCGTAGCTCCAGGCCGCGAAGACGAGCGCCGGGATCACGAAGAAGGCAAAGAGCACGACGGTCAGCCGCGACCGATAGCTCGTCCCCCATCGCCGCACCTGCACGCGCAGCCGATTGAGCACGCGCCCGTCAGGCAGCGCCGCGATCATCCAGAGCGCGATCAGGAGCACGAGGTCGAGCAACACCGCGAGCGCGCCGCGCTGCATCAAGATGCCGAGCGACCGGAGCTCGATCTCGATGTGCGCCCGCATCTCGCCGCGCGCTGTCCTCACGATGTGATCGCCGTGCATCTCGTTCGCGTCGCGATACCAGCGCGTCCCTGCGCGCGGCAGGCTGTCGCCCGCCTGCTCCTCCACGAGCACCACGGTGTACGGCGGCTCCCCAGTCTCGCGATCTTCGAGGCCGAGCAGCGGCGCGAATGGATCGGTCGCGATCAGCCGCGTGCGCGGCGCCACGACCACCGTCGTCACCGAGCTGTCGGGGTGCGGCACCGCGAGCACGACGAACATCCCCGGCACGCCGAGCACCGACTGCAGTTGCGTCGCGCCGGTCGCGCGCGCGTCGGCAGCGACCTCGCCCACATCGCGCACCGGCGGCGTGAGCTGATCGAGCGTCACCTCCGCAGTCGGCAGTCCCTCGGGCGCCCACGCCATGAGATCCACCGGATAGCCGCTCCCCACGAGATCGGAGCGCATGTATCGCTTCGCGAGCTCCGCCTCCGTGCGGGCGACGGGCGCCGCGCGCAGATCGCCGCCGAGCCGCTCGAGCACGCTCACGATGTCGGGATCGACGACCGCGAGCCCGCTCACATCTCTGTCCGCGAGCGTCGCGCGCCCGCGCACTCCCGCGCCCCACGTCAACGTCGTGGCCACGAGCGCCGCCACCGCACCCGCAACGAGCACGAGCCGCCGATGCGATCGCGTGAGCGCGAGCGTCGCGACCACGCCCATCCAGAGTACGCGATACCAAGTGGGCCACGTCCCCGGCGCGTGCAGCACCACCGGCGCGATCGCGGCGGCGAGCGTCGCGAGCACCGGCGCCACCCACGGCGGCAGCCCGCGCCGCGAGCCGAGCCCCGCGCTGCCGACCGCCGCCACGCCGATGAACAGCGATGCGGTCGCGAGAAAGAGCGCGATCTCCCATCCGAGCCAGAGCTCCACCGCCACGCCGCTGAGCGGCGGCGACACCCCGCCGCCGAGCGTTCGGAGCAGCGGGGGCGACGCGGCGAGAATCGCGAGCGCGATCGGCACGGCGATCCATCGTCGCGAGAAGCGCAGCCCGCGGCGCAACACGAGGAGCAGTGCGAGCAGTACGACCACTGCCGTCGCCCCGAGCGCGCCCACGGACGCGGTGAATGGCCCGCCGACCTCCGAGTAGTAGACCGTCGGATCGAAGAAGACGCCGCTCCCCGAGAATGCATTGAGCGGCACGAGCGCAAGCAGCGCGAGCGCGACCGCGAGCGGCAGCAGTCTGCCGAGCAGAGAGCGCTGCCGGCGCCACGACGCGACGAGGAAGCACGCGAAGGCGAGCGCGAGCAGCAGCGCGCCCGAGAGCCGCACACGCACGAGCGCGCTGAGCCGCGCCTCCTCTTCGCCCGGCGCCACCGCGTGCGCGACGAGCAGCGTATCCGTCCCCTCGGTAACCACGAACGCGCCGGCGCTCGCCCCCGCGCTGCCGGGCGTCACGTCGAAGGCGTGGAGCCCTTGCTCCTGCGCTATCCGATTGCCGATCGCCGGCACGAGCTGATCTCCCGGCGGTTCGGCGTATGCCACCGCCATCGCCACGGCGCGCCGGCCCCCTCGCGTCTCGACCGCGTACAGCACGGTATAGAAGGGCGAGTGCAGCGCGCCGACGGGACGATTGGTGGAGTCGGGGGGGACGACGAGCCGCCCACCCCACGCGAAGGGCCTGTTGCCCTCGTAGAGCACGACGCCACGCTCCGGCGCTCCCGAGGTCAGCTCGTCGAGCGTGACGAAGGCCTGCCGCGCGTCCGCGGGCGCGTCGAGCGCACGCGTCGCCTCGTCGCGCAGCGCCAGCATCGACGCGGCGATCTCGCGCTGCAGCTCGCGTCCGCCGCGCTCCACCACGAACGCGCGATACGCGGGCCAGTCGCGGTCGATGCGCGTGAGATCGCGCTGCGATTGCGCCGCGACCCCCGCGAACGCAGCGAGCGCCACCGCAGCCGCGACGGTCCAGCGGCGCGCGCCACGGGGCTGCACGATCGCGAAGACGAGCGACGCCACCGTGGCGGCGATCGTGAAAGCGAGGTAGCCTACGCTCGGGGTGCGCAGCCACCAGCCCCCCGCCACGAGCGCCACGCCCGCGACGAGCGTCCAGAGACGTGTCGTGACACCGGTGCCGAACGCCGTTCGCGGCGTCACGTCCACTTCATTCTGGTTCGAGATGACGGCTCCCCCTCCAGTCCATGCGCCTGCAACCGAGGCGCGGTTGCTCAAATACACCGCTCCCGGCGCGGTGGCCGAGATTCTCGCGCGCGATCCCCGCCTCATCATTCCGGTAGGCACCTGCGAGCAGCACGGCCCCCATTTGCCGCTCGGCTGCGCCACCATCATCGCCGAAAAGCTCGCCGACGACCTCTCGGCCACCTACGGCGTGCTGTGCGCACCTACCATCGAATATGGCGTGAACGTCGAGTCGGCGCGCGAGGCCGTCGGGAATTCGTCGATGCGGCGGAAGACGCTGCACCGCCTATTGAACGATCTCCTCGCGAGCTGGGAGGGGTGCGGCTTCCGCGAATTTATCCTGATCACCGCGCACGATCACGAACCGCATCAGGATGCCCTCTCGACGGTCGTGACGCGAGACGCGCGCGTGCGAGTGGTCGATTTGTACGCGATTCGCCTCGACGATCTCCTCGAAGGACAGCCGGAGCACATGCACGGCGACGAGGCCGACACGTCGCTCATGTTGTATCTCGCGCCCGAGATGGTGCGCATGGAATGGGCGCAGGACTACATGATGAATCGCGAGCAGCTGCGTCGTTACCGGCGCGGATATTTGCGCGTCCCGAAGGAGAGCGCGGGGTCGATCGGCCGCCCGTCGCTCGCCACGGCCGAGAAGGGGCGTGCGATGTACGAGCGCATTCGTCAGCGCGTCAGCGAGCGAATCTTCCTTACCCCCGCCCTGGACGCATGAACACAACTTTGCGCCGCGAGTATCATATTTCTGACATGCGCTCTCTCAGCACCGCCATCGCGCTCTCGCTCGCACTCACGAGCGCCGCCGCCGCCGCCCAGGTCACGACGGTGGACGAAGGCGCGTTCACGATCACGCGCGGCGGAACGAAGCCGACGGATCGCATCGGCCAGGAGTCGTTCACGATCCGTCGCACGAAAGGCCCCGGCGGCGATGTCGTCGTCGCCAACGCGACCGTGACGTTCGACACGGAGCATCTCGCGCCGGCGCTCCGCACCGACACCTCGTTCTCTCCGCTCGCCTATCAGGTGGAAGTGCGCACGGGCACCGACGTCGAGCGGCTGCGCGGGCGTATTGGCGGCGGGCGGTTCAGCGCGCAGCTCAAGAACGCGAAGGGCGAGTCGTCGAAGGAGTACATCGTGTCCGACGGCGCGCTGATTCTCGACGACGACATCTTCCACCAGTACTACTTCCTCGTGCAGCGCGCCCGCGGCGGCTCGGCGACGATTCCCGTGGTGATCCCGCGCCGCAACACGCAAGAAACTATGCGGATCCAGACCGGCGCCAACGAGCAGGTGCGCGTAGGCACTACGAGCGTGGAAGCGCGCCACTATACCATCCAGGAGCCCACCGGGGCCACGCGCCAGGTGTGGGCGGACGCGCAGGGGCGCATTCTCAAGGTCCAGCTGGACGCCAGCGGCATCACCGCCACCCGCGACGAGCTGCCGCGCTAGACTCGGGCCCCTCATCCGGCGTGAGCTTCCGCTCCCCGCGAGTCCATGTAACACGTTCCTGAAACCTCGAAGCGATCCCCGCCGTATTGGGCGTGACTTCGGACACGAGGACAGGAAACAATGCGGTGTTTGCCAGCCGTCACGGTCGCCATCAGCGCCGTGGCTGTACTACTGCCATTTTCGAACGCCAAAGCCCAGACCGCGGACACGATTCGCGCCCAGGCCGTGGACACCACTGGTGGCCCCGAACTGTCGCTCGACAAGGCGATGTCGATTGCGCAGAAGAACAACCCCGATCACCTGCAAATCGTCGAGGCGCGCCGCACCGCAGTCGCGCGACGCCGCGCCGCGTATGGTGCCCTGCTTCCCCGCGCCGATGCCCAGCTGCAGGGGCTCTACCTCGCGCAGGGTAACACGCTGCTGAGCGGCTTCGCGCAGGGCAACGGCTCGAACTCCGAGCAGTCCTCGTACTTCATCGGGCTGACGTACAACGTCGGCACGAGCACCTTTCTGAATCCGAAGATCGAGCAGGCAAACGTGCGCGCAGCAGACGCCGACGTCACCAACTCCGTGTCAGTCACGCGCTCGCAGATCGCGCAGGACTACTTCACGGTGCTCGGCGACCAGGCCAAGGCGCAGCTCGAGGACTCGCTGATCGCCAACGCCCAGACGGCGCTGCAGCTCGCGAAGGCGAAGCTCGCGGTGGGCTCCGGTATCTCGCTCGATGTGTCAAAGGCCGAGGTGAATCTCGGCACGCAGGAGGTTGCGGCGATCAGGGCGAAGAATCAGGTCGCGATCGACCGGCTGACGCTCTTCCAGCACATGGGCATGATGGAGCCGCAGAACTCGCGGCTGACCACTACCTATGAAGTGAAGGCACCGACGTTCACGATGGACTCGGTGCTGGCGCTGGCGCGGGCGGACAATCCGGCGCTCGAGGCGGCGCGCACGCGCGATGAGTCCGCGAAGATCGGCATCAAGGCGGCGCGGGGGTCGTATCTGCCCACCCTGCAGCTATCGACCGGCGTCGGCGGATACACGAATTCCTTCACCAATTCAAATTTTCTTGTGAACCAGGCCGCGGGGGGGGTGCAGGGCTGCCTCGCGCAGGACTCGATTCGGGTCGGCGCCGGACTATCGAGCCAGGCTGGACAGTGCGGTACGCTCAACGCCGACGGAACGCTCCCCGCTTCGCAGGCCGCGGCGATTCGCAAGTCGAACAACGCCTTCCCGTTCGGCTTCACCAAGCAGCCATTTCAGGTTACCGCCACGCTCTCGCTCCCCATCTTCGACAACTTTCAGCGCGAGCTGAAGGTCGAGCAGTCCGAGGCCGCGCGGAACGATGCGCTCTACGCGATTCGCGCCCAGGAGCTCAAGACGACCGCGACCGTAACGAGTGGGTATCTCACCTTGCAGGCGCAGGCCCAGCAAGTGGCATTGCAGGAGCGTACGGCCATTCAGGCGCGTGAAACCCTGCGGCTGGCGGAAGAGCGCTATCGCGTGGGCTTGGCACCATTTCTCGACGTGAGCGACGCACGGTCGCAATTCGAGCAGGCGGAGAGCGATCGCATCAACGCCGTGTATGATTTCCATAAGGCCTTCGCCGCTCTGGAAGCGGCCGTCGGCCGTCCTTTGCGCTAATCGGAGCAACAGATGACTCGACGTGGAAAGTTGA
>PLMM01000245.1 GCA_003142495.1 Gemmatimonadota bacterium
TCTGTTCGGATACGATACGGTGGAGGGATTTTGAGTGGCTATCCATCCACTGCGAATCCTCGATCTGGATTATCAAGCAACACTCGCTTGCCAATGCATCTACGAGGTCGAGGACAGCGGCGCGCACGTGCTCAAAGATTCCTTCAGTGCTCTTGTCCCCTTGCTCGTCGTTCGGCTCTTTCCTCTCTGGCGCCGTCAGTTTGTGAAGATACCCCATCGACTCCGGCGAGCACCCCAGCGCCCCCGGTAGCGCCAACAACTTCGGCACCAGATCCACGAACGCCGAGAGAGGCCGCCTCACATCGTGCGACTGACATCCCACGCGCACGATGTGTACACGCTGCAGCGCCGCGACGCGCGTGAACTCCGACACTAGACGCGTTTTTCCGATCCCCGGCTCGCCTGTAATTACATACGCGCTTCCATGTCCAGCCTGCGCCTTTGCCAGCGCACGCGTGAGCTCCGCCATCTCCTCTTCACGTCCCACGAACGGCGCATCGCGAACGGGGAAGACGTTGTCCTGATACGCTTCCGAGATTCGTCGGCGCAGAAGCGCCGCGGGGAGCTTGATCGCGCTCGCGTCCTCGCCGATGTCCTTCAAATAGTTGTTGAGTATCGACAGCGCCTTCGATTTGCTCCCGCCCAGCGCCGCCGCTTCCGCAACCGTGAGCGTCGCCTCCTCATTCAGCGGATCGATACTCAAGCACATCGATGCGAACTGCTCTGCGCCTGCCCAGTCACTCACGCGCTTCCTCGCCTGCATTCCAGCGACAAGCGTGCGCGCGACCGCCGAGTGCACGGTGTCGCGCTGGCGCTCGACCCACATCGAGAATTGTTCGGAGAGATCCGGACGATAGCCGGGAAGAAAGCTCCCGCCAATTCTCTCGGCGAGCGCTTCCAATACCGAGTTGGGCTGCGGCTCGAGCAACTCCGAAAAGTCAGTCGAGCAGAATCGCGGCGATAGAATCAGCGACGATCGATCCGCCTTGATCGTGGCGCCGAGCGTTTTGAGCTTGTAGAGCACCTGCCGCAGACCGTGCTGCGCGCGCGACTCGGAAACGCCCGGCCAAATGAGTCGCGTCAGCTCATCTCTGCCAACCGGCCGCCCAGCCTCCACGATGAGGTAGAGCGTGGTCGCGAAAACGGTTTCCGCACTGGGCGTGACGCGAGCGTCATCCGCTTCGATCAGAGTCTGTCCCAAGCTCTTCAGCCGCAGCATTCGCCAACTCCTGGGTGAGCGAGGCCGCCCTTGACCAGCCTCTGACACGGCTAGCCCATCGCGTCAGCGTACCGTCATCAAGATTCCTTCACGTCTACTCTACGCTCCCAGAACTCGAACGGAAGGGGCCGCTTCAGCCGGTGCTGCCAACCCCTCCAATTCGGTCCGTACTCACCCCCACCACTCCCGCCCGCCACTCGAGCACCTCATACCTCCCCAACACGATCTGCGCGATCCGCTCCCCGTGCTCGATCACCACCCCCCTCGGCGAGTCGTTCTTCAGCATCACCATCCACTCGTCCGGATAGTCCGCGTCGATAGTCCCCGGTCCATTCGGGATGATGAGCCCCCGCTTGAAAGCGATCGAGCTCCGGATCCGAATCTGCGCCTCGTATCCATCCGGCAGCCGCGCCTTGAACCCCAGCGGCACCAGCGCCACTTCCCCCGGCGCCAGATGCAGCCGATGCGCGTCGTCGCTCGCACGCTCCCGCACGTGCACGCTATCCGAGATCTTTACGGTGCGCCCGATCAGGTACGCGCACACGTCGTAGCCGGCCGCCTCCCGCGTGGCGCGCGCGGGAGTTGGAACGTCCTGATAAAGAGACTCGTATGTAATTGTGGGCGTGCTGTCAGGCATTCCTCTAAGTCTCCTTTTGCGCGCAGCCCCCGATCGCCGGGCACCCTGCGCGTAATGCGGTAAGTCCTTCGTTTCTGTACACATGGCCACCACCGACCGTCCCTTTCGCGACCGCGTCACGAACAAGCTGCCCCCGCACCTCGCCAACTGGCAACTGCCGCAAGGCTGGGCCTGGGGCTCCGAGGGCGTCGAGGGCGAGCATCGCCACTACCAGGAAGTGGTGGACGAGCTCGGGCGATCGCTCTCCCTCGGGAGCTCCCTCGACGGCGATCACGAGTCGTGGCTGCACGCCGAGGCGCGCAAACTGGCGCATCTGAACCACCCCTCCATCCCAACCACCTACTATTACTGGCCGCGCAACCTGGAGCTGCAGCGCGGCCCGGGGTACCTGCGTCGCTGGATCGCCGGCGAAACGCTCTGGTCGCGCCTGTCGCGAACAGGCGCCGAGGACCTGTCCTTCGTTCTCCAGTACCTTCGCTCGGCCGGCTCCGCGCTCGCCTACATGCACTCGGGCGGCTCCGTTCACGGCGCGGTCTCGGCCGAAACGAGCTGGGTCACTCCCACCGGTCGAGTCTGGCTCCTCGGCTGGGAGTGGAGCGTTCCGCGCGCCGAGCTGCCGGCGGGGCTCATCCCGAATTCGCGCTGGACGCCGGCGCCGCCCGAGTCGGA
>PLMM01000417.1 GCA_003142495.1 Gemmatimonadota bacterium
CCGATGATCGTGCAGGCCGACGGCTTCGCGGTGACGTTCAACGCGGATCTGGCGACGAAGGACATCAACGATCCGATGTCCATCTACTACGATGCCGACATGGACTCGAGCGGCACCGATGCGATGAACAACCTCAACAAGGTCGTGCTTCCGAATTCGGCCGTATCGTATCCCGATTCGAACTACATGAACGGCGGGATCACGAGCCCGGCCGAGACGATTCAGTATTGGCTGACGAGAGACTCGACTGCGACGCGCACCGATCAGTACATCCTTTTTCGGCGCGTGAACAACCTGACGCCACGGCTCGTCGCGAAGGGAATCATCGTGCCGGTGGGAACGAATTTCTTCCAGTACATGAAGCCGAACATCAGCGGCGGACTCGACTCGATCCGCGCGTCGAAGCTCCCGATCTTTCACTCGGCGCCGATCCACGGCTCGCCGGCGGATACGGGATCGTCGGCGCTGACCGACAGCATCCGCGTGGTGCGCATGACCGTAACGGGTTTGTACAACGATCCCGACAAGGGCCCGATCATGAAGACGGTCGTGAGCTCGACCAAGCTGCTGAACGCAGGAATGTCGCGCTCGACGGTCTGCGGCGATGTGCCGATCGCGGTGACGACGGCGACCGCGGTCAGGTGGCCGTTCTTCGGAACGCCGACCAAAGTGACGATCAGCTGGAACTCTTCGCTCGATCAGGACGCGGGCGAGAAAGATGTGGGCCGCTACATGGTCTTCAAGAAGCTATCTGCGAGCTCCGATTGGGGCAGCCCGATCGCGGATCTCGCCGCATCGCAGCCGTTCTACTCGCTCGATGACACGTCGCTCTCCTCCGGCAACTGGGTGTACGGAGTNNTCGTCGCCCAGGATTGTTCGCCTGCGAATTCTTCTGTTACCTCCACTGGAGCTGTAAATGTTCCGTAACGTGCCCAGCGTGCAACGCACGCCAATGTTGTGGGCGGGGCGCGTCCAGCGACGCGGAACCGCGCTCATTCTCGTACTCCTCATGACGGTGACGCTCGCGGCGATCGCGATGTCCGCGATTCTGCTCACGGGCAGCGGCGGGATGATCGGCCGCTACTACGATCGCGAGCGCGACTTCCGCTATGCGGCGGAAGCGTCGCTGCAGATGGGCAAGGCGCGGCTGCTGCGTGACACGACGATCCACCTTCCCGACACGGGCTACGTCACCCTCGTCTCCGGCGGCCAGATCACGGGCGCCGACGGCCAGGTCATTCCGAATGTGAAGGTCAATCTCTACGCCGGCTACACGAACATCACGACGGGCCAGTTCGGCCAGTACGCGAGCGTCGTGGCCGAGGCGTACGACGCGGGTGGAACGCGCTACGTGCGACGTCTGGAGATGCAGGCCGAGAACTTCGCGCGCTATGCAATGTTCACGAACACCTTCTCGAGTGGATTGTGCTACAGCACCGGTGAGTTCATCGCGGGGCGAGCGCATAGCAATCAGGGATGGTATTCGTGCAACTCGCCAACCTACTATGACACCGTCTCGGCCGTGCTGAGCGTGACCGGTGGATCGCCGACGTACAAGAAGGGCACGATCAATGGCGCACCGTACATTCCGATCCCGCCGGTGGGGAAGCTCGCATCGCTGCACACGCATGCGGTCGAGGGCAACCTCGATGTCATCGCCGGCGGTAATGATCTCTCGAGCGTTCGGACGCGCGTCGAGTTTACGGCCGTCGACCTGAACGCGGACGGCAACATCACGGATCCGAATGAAGGGTTCATCCGCGTGTACCAGGCGGTGGGCACGGCGTCGAGTGCGGCTCGTCTCAGGAGCAGCCTGCAGTTCGGCAACTCGGCGAACGGAGCTGCGCCGGAGGACTCGCTCTGTGGCGATTTCCATACTGATTCGACGGGGCACGCGACGTTCTATCCCGTGTGGGCGCACAACCAGCCGTGGTTCGCGTCGGGACGAGTGTTTACGCCGTCGCAGTGGGCAGCGGTGAACGACGAGTTCGTAGGCACCATCACGGCCTCTAACCGTCAGCAGATGATGCTCAACCCGACGTTCCGCTGCTACATGAGCGGCGATCCACACCTCGTGGCGAGTGAGCGGCGTCTGATGCTCCCCGCGCCTCCTGGCAACATCGCGCTGTACCAGAAGGGCGGCGAGGACTCGACGCTCACGGACAGCACCAAGTACGGCTATTGGCAAAAATGGAGCGGAGATCAGTCACTCGTCGTGACGGCGCTCGGTGGAACCGCCGGCACGAAGTACCAGGAGTGGCGGAACCACGCCGGCACGCTCTGGCCGCTCTACCGTAGCCTGAACCCGAATACCAAAGGCGTGATTCACGTGCACGGGCCCGTCGTTCTTAGCGGAGTGCTTCGTGGAAGCGTGACGCTGTACTCGGCCACGACCGGCGATCAAACCGGTACCGTCGGCTATGGCGACGACCTGGTGTACGCGCAGGATCCGGCATCCGTGACCTGTGCGAATCTGCTCGGCGTCATCTCCGACGGGGATCAGCTCATTCTCGACAACTCTATCAACTCGCCGCAGCGCGCCGGCAATGGAAGTGGTGGCTACGGCTACAGGTGGACTGACAGCGATGACAACGGCATGTCGACGTCGCACGACTTTGTGCTGCACGGCGTCACCATGAGCCGACTCGGAACTGTCGGAGTCGAGAACTGGGGCTCGCATGCCGAGTCACTGGGACCGTGTAACGCGGCCAATAGCGGTCGCGGTTGCATCCGGCAGGCGGGCGGAGTGATCGAGCAGGTGATCTCGGCGACGTACAACGGTGGAGGCTCCGGCTTTGGTGAAAATCGATCGGTCGACGTCTGCCTGAACACGCAATCTCCGCCGTACTTCCCGACGACCGGTCGCTACATCGACAACCGGTTCTACGAGATCGATCCGGCGCGCTACAACATCACGACGCTCTTCCAGAGCATGCAGGGTGGTTACTAGCAGATAGCTCGCTTCATGCAGCACCAACCGGGCACCGCGGCGCAACAGCGCTTCGGTGCCCGGTTTGCGTTGGGTCCCAATTGGCGCCGCTAACTGTGTGCCGAGCGCCGAGTTGGCAGCGGTTATGCTAAGTCGGCATATTGGGGGATGCGAATTGCGATCCTCACCATCAGCGACGCCGGCGCGCGAGGCGAGCGAACGACCGACGGCTCTGGCGACGCGATCGCGGCGTGGGTTGGGGAGCGCGCCCACACAATAGTAGAACGGACGATGCTAGCGGATGACGTCACCGCGATCGCCGCGCAGCTCGCGGCCTGGTGCGACGGCGACGCCGCCGACCTCGTGCTCACCACCGGCGGCACCGGCCTCGCCCCGCGCGACCTCACCCCCGAGGCGACGCGCGCGGTGCTCGAGCGCGAGGCGCCGGGGATCGCCGAGCGCATACGCTTGCTCTCGCTCACGACCTTTCCGCGCGCGGCGCTTTCGCGCGGGCTCGCCGGCGTGCGCGCGCGGACGCTCATCATCAATCTGCCGGGGTCGACCAGCGGCGTGCGCGACGGGCTCGCGGCGATCGAGCCGATTATCGAGCACGCCGTGCGCATCACGCGCGGCGTCGACACGCATCACGAGAGCGGAAGCACGAAGTGAAAGTTCTCGTCACGCTCACGGACGTCGAGCCCGCGGTGCGGCTCAACGCGATGCTCGAGGCGGCGGGGTACGAGACGACGCTCGTCTCGCCGATCGACGACGTGCGCGCGGCGATTCGGCGCGAGTCGCCGGATCTCGTGGTGCTCACCGGTGGGCTCGTCGACAAGGCGAACGTGCAGCTCGTGCGCGATCTCCTGTGGGATGGCGTGGCCGTGGTGGGCCTCGCGGACATCGTCGACCCCGCGCTCTCCGAGCGCCTCCGCGCGCTCGGCTTCGTCGAGGTGTATGCGAAGCCGGTGGATCTCGATGAGGTGATTGCGGGCATACGCCGCATTCTCGACCGGCGGCGGCTCGCGGTGGAGACGGGGCTGATCGGCGAGAGCGAGGCGATGCGCGAAGTGCTCGTCAAGATCGAGCAGATGGCGCCGGTGAGCAGCACGGTGCTGATCGAAGGCGAGAGCGGCACGGGGAAGGAGCTCGTCGCGCGCGCGCTGCATCGCCTTGGCCCGCGTCGCGCGAAGCCGTTCATCGCGGTGAACATCGGCGCGCTGCCGGAGACGCTGCTCGAGAGCGAGCTATTCGGCCACGAGAAGGGGTCGTTCACCGGAGCCACCGAACGCAGGCTCGGCCGCTTCGAGCTGGCGAACACGGGGACGCTCTTTCTCGACGAGATTGGCGAGGCGCCCAAGAGCACGCAGGTGAAGCTGCTGCGCGTGCTCGAGCAGCGCGAGCTCACGCGCGTAGGCGGATCGCAGGTGATCAAGGTGGACGTGCGGATAGTGGCGGCGACGAATCGTCCGCTGCGCGATCAAGTAGAGGAGGGGACGTTCCGCTCTGATCTGTACTATCGATTGAACGTCCTCACTATTTACCTGCCGCCGCTGCGCGACCGGCGCGAGGACATTCCGCTGCTCGTGCGCGCCTTCATCCAGGAATTCTCGGCAACGCACGAGCGGCCATTTCACGGCATCTCCGCCGATGCGATGAAGATTCTCGCGGACTATCCGTGGCCGGGGAATGTGCGGGAGCTGCGCAATCTGGTGGAGAGCATGGTGGTGCTCTCGCCGGGGCGGGAGATCACGGCGGCGGACATTCCGCGCGCGATGCGCGAGGGTGGGAGCGCGCGCTTTCTGCCGGTGCCGGTGGGCGCGGTGCTGCGCGGCCAGGAGGGAAGTAGTGGGCGTGAGCTCGAGTTCATCGTGCGGAGCCTGGTGGAGCTCAAGCTTCAGGTGGAGGAGCTGCGGCAGCGTGTGGACGAGACTCGCGACGGACGCGACACGCGACTGGGCGACGGGGAGGTGCTGCCCGCCGCTCGGCAACCCGGCGTGGGGGCTGGCTACGCGAGCGTGGGGATCGAGCCCAGGGAGACGGAGCCGGCGTCAAATGTTGTCACGATAGCGCCGGGGATGCGGATGGCGGACATCGAGCGCGCGGCGATCGTTGCGGCGCTGCGGGAAACACGTGGTAACCGAAGAAAGGCCGCAGATCAGTTGGGGATTGGGGAGCGCACACTTTATCGCAAGCTGAAGGAGTACGAGATCCCTGAGGGGTAGTTGCTGTACGCATGGCGGCGTTGCGTACAATTCAGTAATTGACCGCCGCGAAAGTTCAAGGTCTTTAACGACAGAATGCTTGCGTTTGTGTTGATTCGCTTGAATATTGGCGACGCGTGTCTTCTGTTCTTGGCAAGGCACGCGGCTCCCCTCGAGCCGGGCATGTAAAAAAGATGCCGAACACGTCCCGCCTGTTCACCATACGTCTTTCAGCGAATAGCCGTGGCCCTCACAGCACCGGGTAATCCGTTGTCGCATACGGCCTCGTCTCCGATCGCTGGAAGCGTGTTGCCGTTGGCCGAGGCGGAGCGGCAGCTGCGTACGTTGCCAGGCGTGTTGGATGTGCGGATCGTGCCGAGTGAGACGGGTGCGGTGAGTGAGGTCCACGTCGTGACGACGATGGAAGTGACTCCGAAGGCGACGGTCCGGAATGTCGAGACGATGCTGAAGGCGTCGTTGAAGATGTCCGTGGACCACCGGAAAATTTCGGTCGCTACGAGTAACGAAAAGCCGCGCGCACAGATCGAAGCGGAACGAAATGTTGCAGCGCAGGTAATTTCTGCGCCAACTCCTGTTGCACCGCCGGCGCCCGAGCCGCTGAAAAATCCGCGGTTGTATTTCGAGGATGTCGAAATACAGCGAAGTATGGCCAAGGGCGTGACAGTGCGTGTTACTCTCCGAAAAGGCGATCAGTCTTTCACTGGAGAATGCGAAGGCCCCGAGAGTGCGCGCTCGCGCGTGGAGCTGGCGGCGAAGAGTGCCGTGCTGGCGATTGCGAAGGTAGAGCGCAACGCTGCCGCATTCGTCGTAGAGGGATGCAAGCTGATCGAGGCGTTCGATCGCGAGTTCATGTTCGTGGGAATTTCGGTTCGCATGGGACGTGAGACTGCGCTGCTGACGGGAAGCTGCGAAATCAAGGACAGTCCGGAGACGGCGAGTGTGTTGGCCGTTCTCGATGCGACAAATAGATGGGTGAGCAGGATCTGATTTTTATCGAGTGCTGAAGACGATTTCGGATTTTCGGAAGCGAGTAGCTCCAACAATCAGCCCAGTGGAGTAGTCACAAAACACGAGTCCCCCCGTTCTCTGGTAAGCGGAGTTGAGCGGGCATGACAGTAGTTGAGCGGAGCCGACCTTTGCGCGATTCCACAGTGGTCTCGCGACTTAAGTAGTTCAAAGGGGGGTGACGCGAATGCATGCTCTAGGCTTGGTATTAAAAGTTATCCGTGCGATCACCGGCGGAATGGTTTCGGCAGCGTTTCAGACCTGGTAGCGCTAGGGAGTGGGGGACTCCTCTTTGCATTATGAATAGTCGCACTATCCTTTATATCGCCGCAGTGACCACATGCGCCGTTCTTCTGAGCGGCGCATTGTTCCTGCTTTCACCGGCCGTCGGGCCGGTTGAAATACGCGCGGTATGCTGGATGGCTGCTATCGGAATTTTCGTGCATGTTCTGACTTTTCGCTTGCCACGCGGCGGTAGTGGATCGATCGCGTTCATTCCGTTCTTGGCTGCCGCCATTTTGGTGCCTAGCTGGATTGCCGCACTTGCTATCGTTTCTGCGGTCGTGATTGCGGAGTTCGCAAAGGGAGGATCGCCCATCAAGGCCTGGTTCAATGTCATGCAAGCGACATTCGCGATCAGCGCCGCAACAGTCCTATACAAGTTGGTCGGAGGAGCGTCGCTGCTAGCCGCTCCCAGTACGCGACTGTTGGAAGGGGCACAATCAAACGCAATCTCCGTCTTGGTGGTTAGCGCTGTGTTCTTTGCTGTCAATTCCTCGCTTGTCTCTGGAGTGATTGCAGTAAGCGAAGATGGCAGTTTCTTGCACATCTGGCGCAAGAATACTTTTGCGAGCCTTCCCTACGATCTACTCTCAACGCCTGTCGTTTATTTGCTGGCCTGGGTGTATGCGACTTCAGGCTGGGCGGGGGCGATCGCTCTTTGCATACCGATGATCGGAGTGCGACAACTCTATAAAACCAATTCGGAACTCGAGCGAGTCAATCAGGAATTGCTGGAACTGATGGTGAAGGCGATTGAGGCACGCGATCCGTATACATCGGGGCACTCTCGGCGAGTGGCGCACTATTCTCAGCTAATCGCGCGAGCTATTGGCTTGGGGGGACAGCAAGTTGAGCGCGTGCGTATTGCGGCTCTGCTTCACGATGTCGGGAAGATTCATGAAATCTATGCGCCTCTCTTGCAAAAACCGGAAAAGCTCACTCCTGCGGAATGGGAGGTAATGCAAGGTCACCCAATCAAGAGCGCGGAGTTGGTGATGACTGTGTCTCATCTCGCCGACATTGTACTTCCCGTGCGACATCATCACGAAAATTGGGACGGGAGCGGATATCCGGACGGACTGTCCGGCGAACAAATTCCACTGGCGTCGCGTATCGTTCTCTTTGCTGATACTGTCGACGCAATGACTACGGATCGCCCGTACCGGAAAGCACTTGGCGAGACCCAAGTTCGTTCCGAGTTGACGAAGTATCGAGCGAAGCAGTTCGATCCATATATCTGCGACAAGCTTCTTGCAAGTCCTATGTTTGGGCTCCTGTTTGCCCCCGGCCAGCGAATCCCTACCCCGGTGAGTTCAGCTGCGCCGGCACTCACGCGTCCACGAACTCTTCGAGCAATGTGAACAGGAGAGTGAGATTTTGCGCCTCGTCGTTGTTCGACGAGGCTTTTTTATTCTGATTCGGGATCGTTGGTCGCCCTCGGTTGCACCTCGAACAATTCCGTTGGCCATTTTATTCCCCGGACATACTTGAGCGCCAAGAGATCCTGAGACAGTGGATCCCGCGACCAACGATCGCGAATCAGATACTGCTCTAGGATTCGAGATGCCTCCTCCATCCTTCCGACGGAAATGCTTCCGCGGACAACCTGAGTGATGAAGTAATCATGCCTGAAGGCGTGAGCTACCTTAGGAAGAAGTGACAGCAGCGCGCGGCACTCGCGCTCGCTCAGAGCATGGCCAGACGTCAGCTTAAGGTCGGCTTCGAGAGCAAGCTGCCGCGCTCGAGCACGAGCCGAATTTAGGCGTGCTGAATATTCCCGCAGCGTGAAAATGACCTCGCGCGCTTCCTTATACTTCCCTTCGCGAATGAGTAACTCGGACTCGTAACTCAATGAATCGCCACTGACTGAGAGTCGCTTACTTCTTCTCGACTCCTCCTTGCTCAGATTGCACCAAACTCTGGCTGATTCGATTTCTCCAAATGTGAGAGAGAGTCCAAGGAGCGAATCGGCGGCTGCTTCAGCGCGATGATATAGGTAGTGTGTGCGTGCTGTTTCGTATGCTTCGAGGTACAACGTTCGGGTTAGTTCCTCATTGCCGTTAACGCGATGAGCGTGACCGGAGTGCTGAAGGTACATCGCTCGCTGATAGAAATCCCCGATTGAGCGAGCGTACTTGATCAGGCTGGCTGCAAATGGCAATGCGTTTCGAGGATCGCCAAACGAGCAATGATAGATGAGAAGGCAGTGGTCGTGGTGCGCTCTTTCCGCAACTGTCACAGGTTGAATCTTGAGAACTGTTGAGCAGACCGCATCTGCCA
>PLMM01000250.1 GCA_003142495.1 Gemmatimonadota bacterium
GTGGTTGTCGAGCCATCCGCATTCGTGTGGGTGATCGTGCCGTCTGCGTTGACCTTCACGCCCATCGTCATCGTGCGGTTATCCGGAATGTCAGTGGTTGTCGAGCCATCCGCATTCGTGCGCGTGATCGTGCCGTCGGGATTGACAATGTCATTGGGAGCGTCCGGACTCGTCGGCGGTGTGGAATCGGACGGACCGCCGCTCTGATTGCCGGGATCCGATCCGGTGTCATCGGTCGGATAGGGGATGCGCGTTGGTCCATTCGCCGGCGGCGTATCACCGATCGGAGTCGGGCGCGCGGCCTCCGGTGGGAAGTCCGATGGATCGCCTACGGGAGCTTCTGGTGGTGGAAGGCGCGGATCATTCTCGGACGGTCCGGTCCCGAACGGCGTCCCATCGTCATTGAACAGCGGCGGCGGCGGTGGAGGTGGAAGCTCGACACGATCGTGCCACGCGGGAGCTGCTCCAGCGTCGCCCGCTCCCGCGCCGCCGCCGCTCGCCCCGCCCGCACCAGCGCCCGCACCGCCGCCCGCCCCTCCACCGCCACTTGCGCCTGCACCTCCCGCTCCGCTGCCGGCGGCCGCGCCCTCCTCGCCACCATCCCCAGCGTCATTCGCGCCCGCATCACCATCGTCACCGAGTCCACCCGGCAGCGAACCCAATCCTCCCAACGCTCCCGCTGCGCCTCCGAGCGCACCGGCGGCGCCTGGAATCGAATTCCCATCGCTCGCACAACTCGCGCACCAGTGGACGATCGCCGAGATGAGGTCGATCATGGTGCGCCTCGCGTCTGGGCAGCTGCGAGCAGAGCGGACCTTCGCTTCGCCTCCTGCGGTAGAAGCCGCAGCCATTCCATCGGATGGAACGCTCCCTCAACCGCTTTGCGCTCGAGCAGCACTGCGTATCCGACTCCGCCGATCAACAGTATCGATGTGAGTCGCCCGCCGAGCGTGAGTACGATCGACACCTTCCCGACGACTTCGTTCAGGTGGCCGGTGATCATCGCGTTCTGCGAGCAATGTTCGAGCAGCACTGCGCCGATCGCCACCGCTGGCGCGATCCACCGTTTCGCAAACCGCCGCGGATACATCAGCGCGAACGCGACGGCGAGCGCGATCAGCGAGGTGTGCACCATGTGTCCCGTCTGTGCGATCGTCCATCCAAATGCCGTTCCCTTTCGCTCGCTCGGAAAGAACAATGAGAGTACAGGGTTCGCGAAAAGAGAAAACGAGCTCTGTCCGAGTGACGCATTTTCGTAGAGCTGGAATCCCGCGCCGCTCAACGCGCCCAGTAGCGTCAGGTCGAGCGCCGACGGACGCGCCCGCGATCGCCGCATCGACATCAGGAGCACGAGCACCACAGGCAGCATCTTGAGCAGCTCTTCGGTGACGGGCACCCACACCGCCGTTGCAAGCATACTCGACGTTCCAAGCTTTGCAATCACCGGTGTGCCGACCAACCTCGCGAGCGCCGTCAGGCCGAGAAAGCCGGTGAGCCACGCGCCAACGAACGCGCGCCACCCGATCGTGCGTACGAAGCCGGCGACGATCCACAGGAGTGCGAGTGTCCACAGCTGTGCGGCGACATCGACCGCGAACGCATGCAGCCCCGCGAGCTTCGTGATGCGCGGCAGCGATGCGATCACCGTGAGCGCGGAGATCGCGAGCGCGATCGTAGAGATGAGATTCATCACGCGCGTGCGCGCAACATCGGACGCGGCTCTCGACGCATACGTGAGCGCGACCTTGAGCCCGATCGCCGCGCCCACGAGCACGATCAGTGTCGAGGGACCATCCGGCATCACACCTGCGAAGCGCGCGAGCACCGCCCCCACCGACACCGCGACGCTCGCGCCCGCAACGATCGCGAGCTTGCGATCGTTGCTCGCCACGGGACGCGCGCTCACGGCACCCATCACAACCTCGAGCAGATCGCGGCCATCAGCGCCTTCGCCTTCTCATAGTCCGCCGTCTGCAGGTCCATCCCTACCATCACATCGCTCTTCACCGCGAGCAGCTGCGTTCCGTGCAGCAGCGTCGCGTTGTCCCACGGACCCTTGAGCGTCGTGTCCGTCTTGAAGCCCACCTGCGTCGCCGCGCCAGGCGCGCCTGGACCGCCACCGCCGGCCATCTTCATCAGTCCGCCGATCATCTTCGACGTGTTCGAGTCCATCTTCATGTTGTCCATGCCCGCCGTCGGGATAGCGCCGCCCATCACCGAGCCGAGCGTCGACATGCCGTGTTTCAGCATGTTGTAGTTCTTCTGCCCGCCCTGCCACACGTACGCCACCTTGTACGTGCGCGGTCCCTGCGCGCTCGCGACTTTATAGTCACACTCGTTGGCGTCTGCGCCCGGCGCAGGATCGCCATCGAGCGCGCCGATCGCCGCCTCCACCGCCGACTTCGGAATCAGATCGCACGCCCGAGCCGGATGCTCCTTCGGCTTGGGTGCGCTCGCAACCGCCTTCGCGCCATCGTAGTCGAGCGGATGATCGAGACGCGGAACGATCTGTTTTGCGATCGCCACCGCGTCGTCTTCCTTCCCACTCGCGGCACTCACGTCGACGTGTACGGCGACATCACCCTTCGTCACCATCAGCGAGCCGCCGGGAATCCACGTTGCGTGATCCCACGGCCCCTTTGCTTCCGCCATCACGCGATGGGCCGTCGCCCCGAGACCGCTCGCGCCCGCCTTCTCGAGCGCACCGCCGAGCGCATTTGGCACGTCCGTCATCGCCTGACCGGCCTCCGCGCCACCCTCCATCCGCTCGATGGTGACCTGTCGCCCATCCGATCCGCGGTACATGCACGTCTCGCCGCTCACATCGGGAACGCCATCATCCGTCGTGCGATACGGCGGCGATCCCAACACGCTGACGTACACCTCGGCCTCGTTCGCCGAGAGCAGCGCGCAGGGATCGGGCTGCGCGTCGCCCTTGCCAGCGAGCGCCGACGAGCTGCTCGAGCTGTCCGACTTGTGGCACGCCAGGAGAAGAGCCGCGGCCACGCCGAATGCGACAATACGAGTGATCAACATCGGAACTTCCTACGCTGAATGGATGCGTCGGCCGCGACGGCGGCTCACGCGTCCACTTTCGCTCGGGCCTGTTATCCGGGCGTTACGGTGCGGTTACGGGGGTCGACGCATTTCCTTGGGGCCGGTGAATCGATGATATTCAGCAGCATGAATCGACCATTCGCTCTCACGCTCGCCCTCCTTCTGGGCGCCTCGGCCCGCTCTCCCGCGCACTCGCCGAAATCCGAAAGCGATTCGTCATCATTCCGAATCCGATGTATGGATCGTGGGAGCACGTGCACTAGCAAGAGGAGGGTGTGATGAGGCCGATGCAATATCAGTTCGTCGCGATCGCGGACGCCGATGTCCCGCGTTCGACGGAGCCCGCGTTTCAGTACATGCTCGACACGTATGCGAGCGAGACGAACAAGGTCGTGAGTGTATGGCGGGAGTTTCGCGACGGCGATCTCGCCTACCGCCCGCATCCGCGCTCGACGAACGTCGGCGACATCTTCAAGCATCAGCTCCTCTCGGAGCGGCGCTTCTTCGGGGAGTTCATTGGCATCGAGGAGCCTGCGCCGGCGGATGTGTTGCCCGCGGAGATGACGGTCGCGGCGGTCATCACGCGCCTCACGCAGCTCGCTGCGGCGCGGCTCGCGCATCTCGCGCCGCAGCGCGCGGAGTGGTGGCATACACGCGTGCCGTTCTTCGAGGTCGAGCGCGAGCGCATTTGGGTGTTCTGGCGACGCGTGCTGCACACCGCGCATCATCGCACGCAGCTCACGGTGTATCTGCGGATGATGGATCGCAGCGTGCCGCCGACGTACGGTCCCACCGCCGACGTGAAGTGGGATGGCTCGGATCCGACGAACAGCGTGAGCGCAGCGGGAAGAAAATGAGCGCGCGAGCATTTCGCTCGCGCGCTCATCGTCGTCGCGTCACAACCGTCGCACT